>JAOAFH010000116.1 GCA_026416355.1 Clostridiales bacterium
ACCAACGAATCTTGCAATTCCTGCTCCCATAGCCATAGCTGTAGCTTCACTAGCACCTATAGCCTTACCAAATTCAATTCCTAGGTTAGTCATAACAACGTAACCTGCATTTCCTAAGTGAACACCTTCTTGATTTATAACATTTGTCCAGTTAGTAAATATACCAACTAGTAATATACCCATTGAGTAACCGATTGATATTATTGCTGCTGATATAGCAACACCTTTTGGGAAAGTCTTTTCAGCATTTTCTGTTTGGTCAACTAGACCACCTACTGCTTCAATTCCACCATATGCAAATATTGCATAAACTATAAATCCTAGACCTGCCATTATGTTTCCAGCAAACTTTGGATTTGGTGATTGAGTAAATGACTTTAGACCTTCAATTGGTTGAGCAAGTTGTCCCTTGTTAAGTACTAGTACTGCTAGTGCTCCTATCCAAAGAACAATATTTAATGCTGCAACTGCTGATCCACCTAGTGAAGTAATCTTCTTTATCTTGTCAAGACCTTTAGTTGAAATATAAGTTACAAATACTATCCAAATTATACCTAGTACAGCTAGTAGCTTTGGTCCTGATAATCCTAAGATTACCCAGCTCTTTGTTGTATCCTTACCAAATAATGCATTTGAGAAAGGAACCCACATACCTTGTGATACGTTAACCATCCAAATTACATATGATACATACCACATGAAAGTACCTATGAATGCGAACTTTGGTCCTACTGACTTTTCCATCCATGAGTAAATTCCACCCTTTTCATTCTTGAAAGCTGCACCGTACTCAGCCATCATGAATGCAAATGGAATGAAAAATGTAATTCCTGATAGGATATACCATGGAATCGCAGCGTATCCCATCTTGTAGAATGATCTTGGAATGTTGTTAAATCCGTACACTGAAGTAAAGATCATAAGAATTAATGATACCAGTGTAAGTTTTCCTGTTGGCTTATTATTTGATGCCATTTTACTGTCCCCCTCCTTAGGTATTTTTTTAATTTTGTTTGTCTTACAAATACTATTATACACATTTCGACATCACATGCAATAATTCAACAAAAAGTTTTTATATTATGAATATTTTTTATATTCAATTTATTGTTTTGATAAAACCAAAGTTATTCATTTTCAGGCATAGATTTAATAAATAAAACCCTAAACTGAATAATAAAAGCTAGATAATTCATTTATTAAAAGTTATATCAAATAAAATATTTTCTGAAAATTTAATAATTAAATTCCTTTGGATGTATTTTTGCAAGTTATTTATCAAATTTATTACATAAGTTTAACATTTGTTTCTGAAAATATTAAAAAACTAGACCTAAGATGTTACCCCTAGATCTAGTTTAAACTAATATTTATTATTGTTTATTTGGATAATAAATATTTTTTCAACTCTTTATATAATGCCTTAGCCAATTTATATTGATAGAAATCTGAAGCTAATAGTTTATCTTCATTTTTATTAGCCAAAAATGCTGTTTCTATTAGAACAATTGAAACTTTTGACCAAGTTAAATTATAAATGATTTCTATACAATATCTTAGATGGAATTAAGAAAGTCCAAGGCATTGTAATTATAGCTAAAGTTAAAGCTAATTTATGTCTTAATGCTCTATCCTCAATTTTATTATATACAAATTTGTAGTTAAAATAATAGATGAAAAATCCTGAGATAGCTATACAAACTAAAACAGCTATTAATGAAAATATATTACTAAAAGGATCAAAGTTTATTTGATCAATCCATTCAATATTTATTTTAAAAACGCCTTCTATATAATTTAAAGCGAAGATTACCAAAGCACCAATAAAGTCTGCCAAAAATCCAAATCCCCATACCTTTAAAATATTTTCCTTATAAAATTTTTTTAGACTAAAACCCCTATCTACTAGTTTATAGGCATAGAAACATCCAATAACGACTAGTGAATCAATTAAATAATTCCCTACCAATGTAACTAAAACAACTGGTGGCAAAAACATTAAAAACCACAAAGGAAAAATAATATTATAAAGTTTTATTTTTTTCACAACAAGCACCCCTTTTTCATTTTTTTAATTCTACAATCAAAACACTTAATAATATCGCTGCCCCAATATACCCCCTTATTGAAAGTTTTTCTCCAAGAAAAATAAATGCAAAAATTGCTGAGAAAACTGGTTCTAAAGATAATATTAATCCTGTATGAGTTACAGATACAAACTTTTGTGCATACGTCTGTGCCAATATGTTGCTCACCAAAACATTGTAACGATAACTAAAATAATAGTGGCCCTAATGTTTTTATTCATTAATTTCACCACCTATTATACTATACTAACAGTTTACCTTTTTATGCCATATATTTCAACCATTTTTTTACTATGCAATATTATTGATTTAACAGATTAATTGGATTTTTCTTGTATTTTTATCATTTTTTATTGTGTCTTTATATATTTAAGCTCTTTTCAATTTAATAAATACATTTTTATTATCTACGGAGAGTTTATTGAAAACTTTATATGATTAATGCGTCATGAAGTAAAATCTTCATGACGCATTTTTATTTTTTAAATTATCTCATATCTTTTTCTGTATAATAAACAAGTCCTATTGCACCTGGTCCAACATGTAATCCTATTACAGGTCCAATATCGATAATATCAGATTTAACTCCAAGCTTTTCTTCTACCAATTTTGAAAGCTCAAGTGCCTCTTGATAACAGTTTATGTGATGAACAACAATCTCCTTAAGTCCAAAAATTAAGCTGTCCTTAACCACTTTGTCAAGCATTGCAATTATTGCATTTTTCTTTGTTCTGACCTTCGACATCACTGTTGTTTTACCATCCTCAACTGTCAATATAGGAATAATCTTTAAAAGATTACCTATAAGTGCACTAGCCCCACCTATTCTTCCACCTTTTTTTAGATATTCAAGATTATCTGGTATAAAAAGAAATCTACTTCGTTTTATGTTTTGTTTCACAACTTCAACAACCTCTTGTATAGTTTTCCCTTCCTTTGCAGCCCTAGCTCCAACAATTGCAGCAAAACCAAGTTGCATACAATTAGACCTAGAATCTATTATTTCTATTTTAGCATCCCTATATTCTTCTATTACCATCTCTTTAACCATTTGTGCGGATGAATATGTCCCACTCATTTCAGAGGAAAGAAAAATACATACAAGACTATCTCCATTTGATACAACCTTTTTCATCTCATCAAACATCTCTCCAATGGATGGCTGTGAAGACATCGGTATCCCTTTTTCTGCCATCATGCGATAAAAATCCTCATTTTTAATATCAACCTCTTTTATGTGAAGATCTGAAAAAGAAATATTAAGAGAAATTTTTCTAATATCTAGTTCCCTACATATTTCTTCGCTTAAGTAACTTGTGCTATCTGTTAAAATTTTTACTGTCATTCTAATCACTCATTTCTTTTAATAATTTTAACTAATTTATTATAATACTTTTAATAATAAATTAACAACTATTTTGTAATTTATGTTTAATAATAATATTTAAAATGAACCAAGATAGTCCTTTGTAGTTAAATTAATATAAATCCTAAAAAGCTACAGAAAATTGTTCCTTAATTCATTTTTAATCTTCTATAAACTTAGATTCAATCAGTATTTTTCGCATATCTATATTTACAGTTTCTTCTGAAGTTATATAAATGGCATATTCACTACCAGTTTGTTCAATTTCAACCTTCATATTTGAAGGAATTTGATTCTCTGAAAACTTAATAGGTTTTATTGCATTTTTTCCATAATATAATAAATGAATTTGAATCTTTGGTTTAACATATACACCATTAGTTTTCAAAAGAGGTGTACACCAACCTATTTCTATTGGTTGTTTTATTATATTATTTTCAATTAACTTTACATCTGGTGATGTATATAATATTTTCCAAAAACCAAATTTATTTTTTTCAGCCATTGCTAAGACAATATTTTTGTTTTTTGTTTCCATTGCAATTATTCTAAATTCGTTATTATTCATATTAGTTCCAGTTCTTAATACCTTTACTCCTTTAGGGTTACCCCCTATTTGCTTAATAGAAAAATAAAAACTATTGGATTTATATAAACATAGAGTAATTAAAATTAAGATTGCTACTATACATAAAGCAAATGGAACCTTTGGTTTCATAAATTCCTCACCTATTTTATTTTCTTTTAAATTTATTTTACCATTTTATACCATAGTGTTCAAGAATTTCTTTCTGTATTTTTATTAATATAGTTACTTACTTTTTTATACCTAAGTAAAATAATAAAAAAATAAAAAGGGTAGAAATCGTATTTTCTATCTACCCTAACTGTTTTGTATATAAAAATAATTTTATTTTTAATCTAAAAATCTATTTGAATATTAGTATTATCATTATCTAAATAAATTGTCTTTGACTTTAATAATGAAGTTGAAAATTTGTATTTGCCAGACATTCCTTTAAAAATAATTACTCCATTATCATCTGTTTTTATCTTGATATTGCTAAAAAGGGACTTATACCAAGATTCCATGATATAATATGATGGTTTTTTAGAACCATCTATCCTCATAAGGCCAAAATAGCCAATCTCTTTATCTAGATTTACCTTTTCATCCTTCCAACCAAATTGTGTTAGTCCTATTATTTGTGGCTCAGCATCTATATATTCAAGCATATTTTTTAAAATTTCTGCTTGAGTATTTTCATTCCATCCACCAATAGGTTTGTTATCATTGAACATACTGAATAATGGATGTTTCTCTGATACAGGATTATCGGACGGAATCCAAAATTCCCAAATAAATATTGGTTTATTGAATTTTTTTTAGTCATCAAAAAACCTTTTTATATGCTCAAATTTTGCGGAATGATGAGATGCAGGTTGGTATTCTATTCCTATTACATCAAAATCGCAACCTTTTTTTAGTAGTTCCTCTACATATTCAACATGTGACATTACATTACCAACTAAAAGTTCATGATAATCCTTTACTGGATACCATGCATCAGGATAATTATAAATTGGTCCTAAATCAACTGATATCTTTGAACCTTTAAATAGTTCTCTTGCTTTTGCTATATATCTGCATGCAAAATCAATAGCTTCTTTTTTATCAAATTTCATGACATTATACATTTTTTGATTAAATTCTGTTAGTATATGCACATAGTCAGGCTTTAAATTATATTTTGAAAATGCTTTTGCATATTGTTCTAAAGCATAAATTTCCACTTTTTCGTATTCTTTTATATCTACTTTTTCTTTAAAACCTATAGGAATTCTTAAATCTATATGTTTGTCGAGATTTTTTTCTTTTGAAAGACCTTCAAGTCCAAATTCTTTTTCAATCATTTCTGGTGTTAAATTCAATTTGTTTTCATAATTTACTATCTCTGGCTTTATTGTTTCACACCACAAAAAATTTTCTAGGCCATATTTATTTGTTATCATAAAATCATTGGTTAGCTGTTCTACTGTAATTGATTTATTTTTTATTGGGTTTCCATTTTTATCTACGATTTTAACCTTATAGGTATTTGCTCTTTGTTTATCACATATAACTGTTTCTTTTCTTGTTTGCCATCCAATCCATATTGCTACTACAACAAAAGATAGACACAAAAATATTATAATCAATTTATATCTTTTGTTTTTCATATTTTCTCCTCCATTTTTTAACTATGTTAATACTAATGTTTTCTAACAATAGTATATAGCTATAAAAATATATAATTTAATTCATACTTATTTCACCATCTATAGAGGACTTTTTCTGTTTTCTATCAAAATTATAACTTGATAATATGACTGTTACTAAAGGTGCAACATAACACAAAACTGCAAAAGGAATATATCCTTTAGATGAACCTGCTACTATTGAAATTAACAATGAATTAACATTCCAAGGCATCAATGGTGCTATAATTGTCCCTGTATCAGATATTGTTCTTGCGAGTACTTCTCTTTTTACGTTTAGTTTATGATATTTAGGAGATAAAATTCTTGCTGGTAAAACAATTCCCATTGTTTGATCACAGGTTATTATTGTTAGAATACTACTTGTTATTCCAGTTTTTAATACCAATTCTTTTTTGTTTTTTATATTATTAAAAAACTTGTCTGTAAAAAAGTATATCGTTCCTGTTCCCTCAAGAATACTACTTAAAGATATAGCTCCCATAACGATAATAAGTACCTCAATCATTGATGAAACTCCACCACTAGTTAATATTCTATCTAAATTAGATCCTGTATTATTTTTATAACCAAAAATTATAAAATTAATAACTTGGTTTATAGTTAAATGCTGAACTAAAAGACTTATAGCTATTCCAATTAATAAACAAATTAAAATTGAATAGATGATTTTAACACCTAACAAAGACATTAAAACCATAGTAGCTGGAACTATTAGTAGATATGGTGATATAAAAAAGAGATGCTCAATTGATGTCTGCAGAGCCTTTATGCTTGATAAATTAATGTGTGCCTCAAATCTTGTTCCAATTAAATAGTATATAATTGATGTTATTATAACAGTCGGTATTATAGTTACTCCCATTGATTTTAAAGCATCTTTATATTTTGTATTTGTTGTTGAAAGTGTTAAGTTTAAAAGACCTGAAATAGGAGATATTTTATCTGCAATAAAAGCACCAGATACAATTGCTCCAAGAAGAACATTTGATGGTATGCCAAATCCTAAACCTATTCCTAGAACTGCAACTCCTATAGTACTTATAGTACCTATTGCTGTTCCCATGAATATTGCACTAAACGATATAAGCAAAAATGCTGCAAATAAAAAATTTGTCCCTGACATGTATTCGAAACCATAGTATATCATAGAAGGAACAATTCCAGATGCTAGCCAAATAGAAACAGTAGCACCAATAAGCAATATTAAAGCATACAAAATTTTGCATTCATTCAATCCTCTTATTATCATAAAACATAAGGCTTTGTAAGAAAAACCCTTTTTAATAAAAAACAAAAGGTATAGTATTATACTTACTATGAAACCATATGCCATTGATATATCAGCTGATATGCAAAAAACTATTGAAAATACAAAAAAGACTAATAAACCATATATTTCTATAGGTTTCAAATTATTTTTTATCATTTTTATCCCCCCAATTACCATTGCCTTATAATAAATTTATTATATCATGTAGAATTTACATCAAACATTTATTTACTAATTAAAATTTTTATTACCGTCTATTTTTATTAAAATATTAATACCTATAATTAAAGAGTGGAATGTTCCACTCTTTAATTAAGTCATTTTGATATTTATATTCTTATTATTGAACAAAGAATATAAATAATGAGGATGTTATTTTAATGTTTATTAAGCCATAATAAAATATCATTCATAACTTCATCACGATTAATTTCATTTAACATCTCATGTCTTCCATTTTTATAAAACTTATACTCAATATCTTTTATTCCCAATTTCTTATATTCTTCAATTAACCATTTAATAGTCTTGCATTTATTTCCCACAGGATCTTGTTCTCCTGCAAAAATATAAATTGGCAATTCCTTTGGTATTCTCTCCATATTATTTCTTATATGTATACTTTTAAGTCCCCTTAAAAAATCATAATAAAAGCTTGATGTAAAAACTGTACCACAGAATGGATCATTTATATATTTTTCTACCTCTTTTTCATCACTACTTAGCCAATCAAATTCAGTCTTTACAGGTTTAAAGGAATTATTATAATTCCCAAAGGACAATTTGTTTAACAGTTTACTTTGCCATCTCTCTCCTCTTCTCTTCATCTCCAATTTTGCAATAATTATTCCAAAATCCAATAATGCCCCTTGTTTTCCTGCTGTACCTGATAAAATTACACCATTTATAGTGTCGCCGTACTTTTCTATATATCCTTGTGATAGAAATGATCCCATGCTATGTCCCATCAAATACAAAGGAACATCAGGATACTCTTTTTTTATAATATCATTTAGTTGCTTCATATTTTCTATCATTCTATTAAAGCCATCTTGACCTATGTAACCTACATTTTCAATTGTTTTTGCAGTTTTTCCATGCCCTCTATGATCATTTGCATATACTACATATCCTGCATTTGTAATAAATTCAGCAAATCTCTCATATCTTGCTGCCGTTTCTGCCATACCATGTGCAATTTGAAGTACACCTTTTATTTCTTTTGTATTATCTGGTGTCCATTTGTATGTGTGGATTTCTACACCCTCATCATCTTTAAAAACAAATGTCTTACTTATCAAATTTAATCCCCCTTCATGTAATCCCATTTTTAACACCATATAGTATTACATATATTTCCTTAAATATTATTATATACTACTCAAAAGTATATTCAACCAAAAATATTAAAACTATTTTACTTTCAAATGTTATATGTGATGTGGCTGCCATTAAAAAACAAGTTGGGATAAAATCCTAACTTGTTTTTTATCTATAATTTGTAAATTGTAGTTCAATTCCGTAGTCCTTACCTCTAAGCATTTGAATTACTGCTTGTAAATCATCTTTGTTTTTACCTGATACTCTTACTATGTCTTCCATTATTTGAGCCTGAACTTTTATTTTTGAATTTTTGATATCTGCCACAATGTCCTTAGCCTTTTCTTTTGAAATGCCATTTTTAATTTTTATATTTTGTCTTACTGTTCCACCTGTTGCACTCTCAATCTTGCCCTCGTCTAAAAACTTTGTTGAAACTCCTCTTTTAATCATTTTACCCTTAAGTATTTCTAAAATGCTGTTTAATTTAAACTCATCTTGGGCATGTATCTTTATTTCTTCTTTATTAAACTCAATCTCTGCAACAGAACCTTTAAAATCATATCTTTGTGAAATCTCTTTAAGTGCTTGATTTACTGCATTATCTATTTCTTGTAAATCTGGTTTTGAAACAACGTCAAATGAATTTGTTCCTGCCATAATGACCTCCTAAATTTTTCTTTTGTTTTACATACTTTAGGATATCATAAAGAGGAGTTTAAATCAATTATATTAATGGTTAATGGTACTTTCAGTAATATAACTTACTTGATTATTAATATTTTTGATTCTTTTGATAAGCTATGATACATTGTATGGCTGTCAGTAAAAATTATTTGTAGCTAAAAATAATTCACAACCATTATTTGTATTACATATACTATAAATGATATTACTTTTATTTGGTTGGGGTAAACATGTTAAGTAAAGGTGATTTTCATATTCATAGTAATGCTTCTGATGGTAAATACAGCCCCACCGAAATAGTTGTTTTATCAAAAATAAATATAATAGATGTAATTTCAATTACTGACCATAACACAACAGATGGGATAACAGAAGCAATAGAGGCAGGTCGAAACTATGGTGTGTCAGTAGTACCTGCTATTGAGCTTTCAACAAAATTTAATAATGAAAGTGTTCATTTATTAGGATATTTTAAGAATTGTTTTTATCAAGTTGATACATTTCAGGAAATTTTAAAGCTTATTAAATCCCATAAATATAAAGAAATACGAAAAATACTAGAAAATTATATTAATCTAGAACATAAGGAAGGTAAATTATCTGTTATTGAGGGAATAAATTTGTTAAAATGCTTTGGAGCTTCAGTTGTTTTGGCCCATCCAATGCATATTTCTAATAAAAATATTCATCAAGTTTTATCTTTTCCCTTTGATGGTATTGAAGCAAAGTACTCAAATACAGATTTTAAGACTTCTTTATATTTTATGCACATTGCCTTATCTAAGTTTTCATTCTACACTGCTGGTTCAGATTTTCATTCAATAAATAATAAAAATTCTAAACACAGCTTCCTTGGAACAGTTTATCTTAATAATAGTGAAATCGAACATTTTTTAAAAAATTCTGGTGCTATGCTGCTAAACTAAGACGATTTATATTATTCACCTAACCAATCTTTAATATAATTTTCTTTCTAACAAACAAATGTTAAAAGTTAAAGGGGCAGTCGCTATTTTTAGCACTGTCCCTTTATTTTTAAGTTTCAAGTGTTTAGTACTTGCAATAAGGTGGAGCATATTAAGAAAAAGTTTAGGTTTCTTACACTTACATGTTTAGAAATGGTAACACAAATAATGTTTATATACAATATTTTTTATATAACCCTCTATAGCCTATATATCCTGCTAATAGATATGCAATTGTCTTAGGTATCATTAATAAACCTATCATAGTGTTTATATTGTTAAAAAGTATTACTGGTATATAACAAACATAAGATACAAAAATCATAATACTTATCCATTTGAAAACTGTATCATTAACCTTTTTAGCATCAATATAAATTAAAAGTGCAATGCTTAAGCCTTGAATTGTAAGAGGTATATTTCTAATAATCGACCAAAGGTATGGTGGATTTAAACTTGACCAATTATTTTGAGGGAAAAATAAAATTATTATTCTTATAATACCTAAAGC
>JAOAFH010000159.1 GCA_026416355.1 Clostridiales bacterium
ATATATTTCGTTAATTACTTAATTGCTCTTATTCATTTTATGCAATCACTCTATATTTTTCTACCATTCACTAACCGACTAACTAACCACCCATCCAACTAAAATCCCTTTATTTGAATAGTATCTTGCTAGAATTTTTAACATGCTCAGTTAAGAGCTTACTTGCCATTTCAGAATCCTTATTTTCTAGAGCATTTAATATTGCTTTATGCTCATCTAGAGCCTTTTGTGCTCTTCCAGGTTGCTTTAGGGAATGTCTTCTCATTTTAGTTACATAATCTTGAAGTAAGTTGAGCATATTCTTTAAAAACCTACTATTTGAGGCTTCAAATATAATCTCATGAAATCTAGTATTGTATTTTGCAACTTTCTCCATATTATCCTTTTCAGTATAAAACTCCATTAAATCACAGGTTTCTCTTAAAAGTTCTAGCTGCTCCTGTGTAATGTTTTCTGCTGCTCTTTTACCTGCTAGTCCCTCAAGAACAGTTCTAATTTCATATATATCCTTTATTTCATCCTGTGAAATCCCTTGAACGAATACACCTTTATTAGGCACACTTTCCACAAGACCTTCTAGTTCTAGTTGTCTTAAAACCTCTCTTATTGGTGTCCTGCTCACTCCAAAATTTTTGGCTATTTCTGATTCAACTAGAATATCTCCCTTCTCATATTTGCCTTCTATAATATCTCTTCTTAAACTAGAAAAAATCTGGTCTCTTAGCAGTTGTTTTTCCTCCAATTGTCTTCACTCCTTATGGACTGTATTATTTTTATTAGTTCATTTGTCATCATATTTGTTGTTGCTGTTCCTCCTAAATCTGGAGTTAGATACTTCCCATCTTCTAAAACTTTTTCAACAGCTTTTTTAATTAGATTTGCTTCATATTCATTGCCTATATATTCTAACATAAAAGCAGCAGAAAGTATAATGGCAATTGGATTTGCTATATTTTTTCCTGCAATATCAGGTGCACTTCCATGAACGGCCTCAAATATTGCAACTTTTCCTAAATTAGCAGATGGAACAACTCCAAGGCCACCAACAAGCCCTGCTGCCAAATCCGATAATATATCTCCATATAAATTAGGGCAAAGTAATACATCATATTTCTCTGGTTTTAAAACCATTTGCATACACATATTATCTATTATTACTTCCTCATATTCTATATTACTATATTCCTTTGCTACCTTTCTAGCCTCTTCTAAGAAAAGTCCATCGGTTAATTTCATAATATTTGCCTTATGAACAGCTGTAACCTTTTTTCTGTTGTTTTTAGCTGCAAATGAAAATGCATAGTCTGCTATTCTCCTTGAAGCTTCCCTAGTTATAAGCTTAATGCTCTCTGCTGCATAGTTTGATATTTTGTGTTCTATACCTGCATATAAGTCCTCTGTATTTTCCCTTATTACCACCATATCCACATTTTTAAACTTTGAATCAACACCTCTAAAACTTTTTACTGGTCTTACATTTGCAAAGGTTTCAAACTTTTGTCTAAGAAGTACATTTATGCTTCTAAATCCTTCTCCAATTGGAGTTGTTATTGGTCCCTTTAGAGCTATTTTATTTTTTTCTATTGATTTTATTAGTTCATCTGGCAAAACAGTGCCTGACTTTTCAAATGATTTAATACCTGCATCAAACTCTTCCCAAATTATATTAACTCCTGTTGAAGCTACAACCTCTTTAGTAGACTCAATTATCTCTGGTCCTATACCATCACCTCTAATTAATGTAACAGTTCTCATCTTTTTGCCCCCTTTGCATAATTTAAAAGACCACCATATAATATTATTTCTCTTTCTCTATTTGATAGCTCTATTTTTGCTCTAATAATAGTTGACTTTGTTTTGTTGTTAATGTCTATATAATCTTTATCTTTTATGGCCTCTACAATATCATCAAATATTAGTTCGTCATATAGCCCAATATTTTCATAGTCTTTTTCATCTTCAAAAGTTAAAGGAATAATTCCTGCATTTATTAGATTCGCTCGATGTATTCTAGCAAATGATTTTACTAAAACTGCCCTTATTCCTAAATACAATGGAACAAGTGCAGCATGTTCTCTACTTGAACCTTGACCGTAGTTTTGACCTCCAACTATAATTCCATTTTTATAACTTTTACATCTTGATGCAAAATCTTTATCAATTGCGTTAAAACAGTAATTTGATAACTCAGGTATGTTTGATCTAAATGGTAGAAGCTTTGCAGTTGAAGGAACAATGTGGTCTGTTGTAATGTTATCTTCTACTTTAAGTAGTACATTTCCGTTTATGGTATTTTCTAATTCTTTTCCTATTGGGAAAGGCTTTATATTAGGCCCCTTTACTATTTCTTTCTTTTCATTTGAAGGATATATAAACATTGAATCATCTAATATAAAATCATCGTAAGTACTAATGTCTATATCAAATTCCACTTCCCTAGGATCTACTATTTTGCCATATATAGCTGCAAGTGCTGCAACTAATGGACTTGTTAGATAAACATATGAATCCTGTGTACCACATCTTCCCTTAAAGTTTCTATTAAATGTTCTTATTGAAACTCCACCTGTTTGAGGTGCTTGCCCCATTCCAATACATGGCCCACATCCACACTCTAAAATTCTAGCACCTGATTTTATAATATCAGTAAGATAACCATTATTAGAAAGTGACATTAACACTTGTCTTGAGCCTGGTGATATAACTAAACTTACATCATCATTGGCTTTTTTATCTTTTAATATATTGGCAACCAATTTCAAATCGCTATATGAAGAATTTGTACAGCTTCCTATAACAACTTGATCCACCTTAAGTCCTGCAACATCAGATACCTTAACAACATTATCTGGACTATGAGGAAGAGCAATAAGTGGTTCTAGCTCTGATAGGTCTATTTCTATTGTTTCATCATATATAGCATCATCATCTGGGAAAAGTGGTGTGTAATCATCTTCTCTATTTTGTTTCTTTAAAAACTCTAGAGTTACATCATCGCTAGGGAATAATGATGTTGTAAGACCAAGCTCTGCTCCCATGTTAGTAATAGTTGCTCTCTCTGGAACTGATAGTGTTTTTACTCCATCTCCAGTGTATTCAAATATCTTACCAACTCCACCCTTTACAGTTAGTCTTCTTAAAAGTTCAAGAATAATATCCTTGCTACTTGTATATTTATTTAACTTACCAGTTAGCTTTATATTAACTATCTTAGGCATTGTAATATAATACAGTCCTCCTGCCATGGCAGATGAAACATCAAAGCCACCTGCCCCCATAGCTAGCATGCCCATTCCTCCTGCAGTTGGAGTATGGCTATCTGAACCTATAAGTGTTTCTCCTGGCTTTGCAAATCTTTCAAGATGAACTTGGTGGCATATTCCATTTCCTGGCTTTGAATAAACTACACCAAATCTATTAGCAGCTGTTTTAATAAATAGGTGGTCATCTGCATTTTCAAATCCCTGTTGAAGCATATTGTGATCAACATAAGCAACTGATAGCTTTGTTTTAACTTTATCTATGTTTAAAGCCTCAAGTTGAAGATACACCATAGTACCTGTAGAATCTTGAGTTAATGTTTGGTCTATTTCAATTCCTATTTCACTACCTCTTTTCAATTCACCATATCTTAAATGATTTTTTATTATCTTTTCCGCCATTGTATAGCCCATAATAATCCCCCTTACTTTATGCCATTTAAATATTCATCATAAATATAAATAAGTTCTTTATCAAATAAAGACCTTTTAAGCTCAATAGATGTTTTTCTAACGATAGCTAAAATTTCATTCGCTGTTTTTTCATCTATTTCTAGCCCAAACTCCTTATATTTTGCCTTAATAGCTGCTGTACCAGAATGTTTACCAATTACTATTTGTCTTATTAGCCCTACTTCCTCAGGCTTAAATACTTCATAGGTATTTGGATGTTTTAGCATTCCATCTGCATGAATTCCTGATTCATGGGCAAACATGTTGTCTCCAACGATTGCCTTCCATACAGGTAAAAACCTTCCTGATGCCTTAGACACGTATTCAGATATTTCTCTAAACCTTTTTGTATCTAGCCCTAGTTCAATGTTATAAATATATTTTAAGGCCATTGCAACTTCCTCAAGGGCTGCATTTCCTGCCCTTTCACCTAATCCATTTACAGTAGTACTTACAAAATTTGCACCAGCCCTAATTCCTGCAAGGGCATTGGCTGTTGCCATACCAAAATCGTTGTGGGTATGCATCTCAATATCGATATCTACATTGTCTTTTAATTTTTTTATCTTTTCATATGTAGAAAATGGTTCTAGTACCCCAACTGTATCACAAAATCTTATTCTATCAGCTCCAGCACTCTTGGCTGATTTTGCAAATTCTATTAAAAACTCATCATCTGTTCTTGATGCATCCTCTGCATTTACTGATATATACATTCCTTCTTTTTTTGCAAACTCAACAGCCTTGACCATTCTATCTAAAACTTCTTCTCGAGTTGAGTTAAGTTTATGCTTTATGTGAATGTCTGAAGTTGAAATCGAAATTGCAACAGCATCTACTCCACATTTTATTGACTCTTCTATGTCCTTCACAACTGCTCTATTCCTGTCTCTTATACACATCT
>JAOAFH010000091.1 GCA_026416355.1 Clostridiales bacterium
GCTTAAAAATATAAGGCATGATTATATCCATCAGATAACTACATCATTGGTGAGAACCAAGCCAGAGTATGTAGTTATGGAAAGTTTAAATACTTGTGGAATGTTGAAGAATAAAAAATTGTCTAAATCAATTCAAGAACAGCTATTCCATGAGTTTAAAAGGCAGATGGAATATAAGTGTTCGTGGAACAATATTAAGTTTATACTTGCAGATAAATTTTATCCTTCAAGCAAAACTTGTAGCAAATGTGGACATATGAAAGATAATTTGTCCTTGTCAGAGAGAATATTTATATGTGACGAATGTGGCTACATCATAGATAGAGATTTAAATGCAAGTATAAATCTTAAAAACTATGGTAAATCAATAGCATAGCACTAAAAGCGACTATTGATATGTACCCATTCGTTAGTGGGGAATTTAAGCCTTTGGAGTGTTAAACAAACATGAGTAGGTTTAACCAAAAGTGGACACGATGAACAAGGAAGGAAACATAAACTTTGTAAAATATTATAAATAATTTATAAAGTTTTACAAGTTTTCTGTAACGGCTAACACAGATGGATACAAAAGAACTACAAAAATTAACAAAAAAATATGAATTCGTTTGGGATAAGCTTACAGATGCAGATATCAAAGAAATGATGGATTTTAATGAAGACTATAAAAAGTTTATGGATTCATCAAAGACAGAAAGAGAAGCAACAAATGAGATAGTTAAAAGAGCAAAGGAAAAGGGATTTATTGATTTAAATGATGCTATTGCAAACAACATAAAACTAAATGCTGGTGACAAGGTTTATGCAGTAAACAAAGATAAAGGTGTTGCGTTGTTTGTAATAGGTAAAGAACCAATGGAGAAGGGATTTAATATAGTTGGTTCCCATATAGATTCACCTAGAATAGATTTAAAACCAAATGCACTATATGAAGATGAAGGATTTGCAATGCTTGAAACACACTACTATGGTGGAATAAAAAAATATCAATGGGTTACAATTCCACTTGCAATACATGGAGTAGTTGTAAAAAAAGGTGGAGAAGTTGTTAATGTTGTTATAGGAGAAGATGAAAAGGATCCTGTTGTGTACATAAGTGACCTGCTTATACATCTTTCAGCTAACCAAATGGAAAAGAAGCTTTCAAATGGTATAGAAGGTGAAGACCTAAATGTATTATTTGGAAGTATGCCAATAGCCGATAAAGAAGCAAAAGATAGAATTAAATTAAATATATTAAAGCTATTAAATGAAAAGTATGGAATGACAGAAGAAGACTTTGTTACAGCTGAACTTGAAATTGTACCAGCAGGAAAGTCAAGAGATGTTGGGTTAGATAGAAGCATGGTTATGGCATATGGACATGATGACAGAATATGTGCATTTACTTCACTTGCAGCAATGCTTGAAATTGAAAATCCAGTAAAGACTTGTTGTGCACTATTTGTAGATAAAGAAGAAACAGGAAGTAACGGTGCAACAGGTATGCATTCAAGATTTTTTGAAAATGTAGTTGCAGAAATTATGGAACTTAAGGGTGAGTATTCAGAGCTTAAGTTAAGACGTGCACTTGCTGCATCATGTATGCTTTCATCAGATGTAACATGTGGTGTTGATCCAAACTATCCAGGTGTTGTAGAAAAGAAAAATGCTGCATATCTAGGAAAAGGTATAGTAGTTACAAAATATACAGGTTCAAGAGGAAAATACTCATGCAATGATGCAAATGCAGAATTTATGGGTAAGATTAGAGATATATTCAATGACAACGGTATAGTATGGCAAACAGCTGAGCTTGGTAAGGTAGACCAAGGTGGTGGAGGAACAATTGCTTACATACTTGCTGAGTATGGAATGGAAGTTGTAGACTGTGGGGTTGCTCTACTTAGCATGCATGCTCCATGGGAAATAGCAAGTAAAGCAGATATTTTAGAAACATATAAAGCATATAAGGTATTCCTATTAAATGCATAATTTCAATTTGTTTAATTAAAAGTAAAAATAAAGAGCCATTTAACAATGGAAGAAGTATTAAAACACTTCAGAATTGTTGAATGGCTCTTTTAAGTTTGGAGCCTATGGGATTATTGATGGCTATCAGTATAATCCTAATCAACAACATTAGATGTATATTTTCAAGCTAGATATTAATATAATGTAGTATGCGGTGGGAGGGTGGGTTAACTTAAGGGGGGATTAGCTTGAAAATTACTGGTGTTGTTTTAGGGTTAAGTGAGGTACAAAAGGAACTAATTGATGAGCTTAAGAAAATTTGCTTTGAAATTATTTATGTGCCAATAGTATATAATCAAAAGAATACAGGGCTTAGAGAAGTAAAAATTAATTTTGATGGTGACATGTCTAAACTAAAAAATACTGTTCTTTCTTATGCTACGGGGGATTACGTGTTTTTTGTAATGTCAAA
>JAOAFH010000129.1 GCA_026416355.1 Clostridiales bacterium
GTTTGCTTATTGATAAAAATGGACAAGTTTTAATAGATACAGAAGGAACTGCTGAGGGTAAGGACTATTCAAATGAGGAATTTTTTAGGAACTCACTAATTAATAAAGTTTTTATGAAACCAATATATAGTGATAAGGATACTGCAAAACTATTAATTTCAGCACCAGTTGTTTTAAATAAAGAAGTCATAGGTATTTATGCAGCTTATTTTGATATAGAAAAAATAGGAATGAAATTTTTTAGTTATGAAGTTGGTAAAAATAGATATTCATATATTGTAGATAAAAATGGGACTATTTTATATCATCCAGATAGGCAAAGAATTGGAACAAAAGTTGAAAATGAATTAATAAATAATATAATAAATAGAGTAAATACAGGCAAAATGATTACAGAAACAAGCGGTATTTATGAGTATAGAGGAACTAAAAAGTATATGGCATTTAAATACATGAAGGATACTGATTGGCTTGTGATAGTTGCACAGGATTTGACTGAGCTTTATGCTGTGTCTAGAAATATAACATTTATATCGGTTTTTGTTTTATTATTATTTTTAATTTTAGCAACAAAGCTTGGTATTAATTTTTCAAAGACTATTACCAATCCACTTACTAATTTAATGAATGCGATGAAGTCTGCAGAAGAAGGTAAACTTGATGAGGAATTTATATATACAGATAATGATGAGTTTGGTAGTTTAAGTAAAACGTACAATGGAATGATTAAAAAACTTAGAAGTAATTATGAAGAATTGGAGGCTCTTTATGAAGAGCTAAC
The DNA here is from genome assembly GCA_026416355.1 of Clostridiales bacterium. Classification (GTDB taxonomy): domain Bacteria; phylum Bacillota; class Clostridia; order Clostridiales; family Caloramatoraceae; genus Thermobrachium. The sequence goes on from JAOAFH010000129.1 coordinate 782, forward strand.
AGCTACAGAAGAAGAGCTTAGGGCTCAATATGATACTCTAATTGAGTCTGAGGAACAACTAAGAATAAGTGAAGAAAGATACAGAATTGCCCTTGAGGCAGGTAAAAATGGCATATTTGAGTGGAATATAACTAAGGATGAGTTATTTATATCTGAACAGTTTGAGATGTTAGTTGGATATAGTTTTAAAGGCATAAAAATGAAGGAACTCATTGATACAATAGTTGTTGAAGAGGATAAAAATATTTTAGTTCAATCATTTAATGAACATATTAATGGGAATACAAAGTGTTTAGAATGTGAAGTTAGAATAAACACAGGCTATGGAACTACTAGATGGATGTTTGTAAAGGGAAGGCTAATCAATGGATACATGGCTGAACAAAAAATACTTGCTGGTTCACTTATGGATATAACCGAAAGAAAAGAATATGAAGAGGATATTAAATACTTAGCTTACTATGATCCACTTACAGATTTACCAAACAGAAGATATTTCATTGAGGAGCTTGAGAAAGAATTAAATGAAGTAGAGATTAAAGGTATTAAAAAAGCAGTTTTCCTTTTAGACTTGGATAATTTTAAAAAGGTTAACGATAGTTTAGGACATGATAAGGGAGACGAGCTTTTAAGAAAGGTTTCGACAATATTAAAAGGGCATATTGATGAAAATGTGTTTATAGCTAGATTTGGTGGAGACGAGTTTCTGATTTTAATTAAACATTTTGAAGAAATAAAACAACTAAAAAAGATAGCAAAATCAATAATAGAAGACTTAAAGGATGGTATAGATGTATTAGGAAAAAATATTTATACCACAACAAGTATAGGAATTGCATTAATACCTGATGATGGAAAAACAGTTAGAGATATTATTAAAAATGCAGATACAGCAATGTACAAGGCTAAGGCAGAGGGTAAAAATAAATATATGTTCTTCAAAAGTGACATGATTGATGAACTTGAAAAGAAAATAGAGATAGAAAAGACATTGGTAGAATGTTTAAATAATAGAGGATTTAAACTTGTTTATCAGCCACAAATTGATTCAAATACAGGAGAAGTCCATGCCTTTGAGGCACTTATAAGGATAAAGGACAAGTTTATATCTCCTGCTGAATTTATACCAGTTGCAGAAGAAACAGGGTTAATTGTTGATATTGGTTACTATGTAGTAGAAGAAGCAGCTATTCAAATAAGGGAATGGCTAGATAAAGGAATAGAAGTAAGACCAATAGGTGTTAATGTTTCTGCAGTACAGCTAAGGGATGAGCATTTTGTTGAAAAGGTAAAACAAGCAATAGATAAATATAAAATATCACCTGAATTAATAAAAGTAGAAATTACAGAAAGTGCTTTAATGGAAAATAGCGAGAGAAATATAAAAATAATTAAGGAACTCAAGGAGATAGGAATAAAGATAGCAATAGACGATTTTGGAACAGGGTATTCATCATTGAATTATTTAACCTATATCCCTGCAGACTATATCAAGCTAGATAAATCATTTATTGACAAGATGTTTGCAGTAGATGGTAAAAAACAAGTTTTAGATGGAGTAACATTCCTAGCCCATCAATTAAATCTAAAGGTAGTAGTTGAGGGTATAGAGGATAGAGACCAATTTAAATACCTAAAATCTAAAGGTTGCGACTACATGCAGGGATATTTATTTAGTAAGCCAGTTGAAAAAGAAGAAGCAGAGAGAATTATTAGTTTTATTTTTGAAGTTTAAAAAAGCTCCATGAATGGATTATAAAGGCATTTTTCATAGGACTACTTAGAGAAATATATGCCTAGATAATCCATTTGTGGAGCTTTTAATGTAGATGTGAATAACCACTGAAATGTATGAAATGATTGCTTTGTAATGTAGACAACTTCTGTTGCTAGATTATCTATCTTCAAAGGTATTTATAATTAACAAGCATCAAACTTAATGGCTAATTTTGATTGCTTTTTATATATAAGTTTTTTATTAGTTAATCGTTATTAAGTATATAAATTTAAAACTTGAGACTTTTATGCATAATTAAGTTTAAAAAATAAAAAATCAAACTAAGTTCATATTTTATTAATTATTTTATCACTCTGCCTCCATATAAACTGTATATACTATACACAAGATGAGGAGGTGATAGAAATGTACTTGTTGATAATAATTTTAATAGGAGCATATATTTATTTAGATTATCACAATAATACTTCTAGCAATAAAAGAGCAATAGAGATATTAGATAGTAAGTTTGTAAATGGTGAGATTAGCGAAGAAGAGTATGTAAATAAGAAAACTTTAATAGAAAGGTAGTGATATAAATGAGGCATGGATTTTCTGGTGGAATGGCTAGAGGATTTGCTGATGGTTTAGGAGGAGGATTTTTATTCCCTTGGATGCATTTAATAGATTTAGGAGTATTAGTTTTAATAATAATTTTGGGGTATAGGTTATTTAAGTCATATAAAAAACAAAGCACAATTAATTCCGCAATAGAAATATTAAATATAAAATTTGCCAAGGGAGAAATAAGTGAAGAAGAGTACTTAAATAAGAAAGCTTTAATAAAATCAAAAAAGTAAACAAGGCCTAATCTAACGATTAGGCCTTTTGGCAGGGGCAGTAGGAATCGAACCCACAGCCTACGGTTTTGGAGACCGTTGCTCTACCAATTGAGCTATACCCCTTCGACATGATTTAGTATATAATAAAAAAAGAATTATGTCAACACCTTTTTTGAAAATTTTTATAGGGGCTGTGGAATAAGTTTTTACAGAATAACTAAAAGTATCGCAAAATTAGAGCCATTAAACAATTAAAGAAGTATATTGATATAAGCTATAGAAACTCTTAGAGTTTCTTTGTGAAATATCCTAATACTTCGTAATTGTTAATGGCTCTTATATCCTAGAATATTATGCGACAGTCCCTTTTATTCGTTTTTATCCTCTAACCTATTCATAGCTTCATCAAACAACTCTTGAACCATATGTGCAAATTGGTCAGGGGTAATTACTGCTTTAACAAAAGCAGGTAGCTTGTCATACTTAGATACAACATAATAATATTTCCTTTTACCTTCTGTAATAGCAAGTTCCTCTGCCTTTTTTTCAATGTAGAGCATAAACTCTAGAGCCAGCTTTTTTGCATATGCTCTGTTAACAAAATAATAAACAATTAAGAAACCTAAAACCGCTACAATTCCCCAAAATTCGGGCAACATTTATTATCCCCCCTTTACTTATTACATTATATGAGGCTGTAAAGGGGGAAGTGCTAAGGTTAAGTTAATTTAATTTTGTTCCACAGTAAGGACAATATGAAAAATTAGGATTTATATAGTTATTACAATTAGGACAAATTTCATTTGTATATGGGTTTTTTATTTCTATCATATCAGAATCATTAATTTCATTTATTTCTTCAGTTTCAAGTTTAAAACCAATATCCTTTGGAATTTGGTAAATTTTATTACAACATCTAGAAATTACAAAATACTCTTCGTTAAATTTAAATAGTTTAATAAAGAATATATGAAAATAGGAATAGGTTTTATATAGCTTATATGTGGTAAGCATTCCGCAGTTTTTACATATCTTTGAGCTTATATCTTTAAGATGTTCTTCCTTTGAATTAATACCAAATATGCCTACAAAGAACATAATAATCCCTCCTATTATTCCTCTACATTTTTTAGCATATCACAAACTTCCCCTTGAGAATAGATATAAAGTTTATGTAGAGGACGAGTTAGAGCAACATATAGCAATTTTATATCAAGCTCATTGGATTTATAATTTTCTTTGTTGGCATTTGGGATAAATACAACATCAAACTCAAGTCCCTTTGATAAATAGGAGGGGACTACTATAAAACCAGCAGAATATTCTTTTTCATTTCCAGTAATTAAATTAAATTCATATCCTTTCTTTTTGAGCAGTTTGTGAATCTCTTTGCACTCATCAAGGGTTTTACCTATTATTGCAAATGTTTTCATTCCTTCAGATTTAAATCTATCGATGTGTGTAACAATATCATCCACAGCGTCATTAAGGGAGTTTACTTCAGTTATTCTAACTTTTTCACCATGTCTAATGACAGGTTTTCCAAGTTGTATTTGAGAATCCTTAATGTGTGAGATAACTTTGTTTGCAACATCCATAATTTCTATACTTGTTCTGTATGTTTGTTCAAGTGTTAGATACTGTGATGCACCATCAAAAACAATATTTTGTATTTCGTCCCAACTTCTAACACCACGGTAATAGTGAATCCCTTGATTTAAATCTCCTAAAATTGTAAAGGAACTATCTTTTATAATTCTCTTTAAAATAAACAGTTGAAGAACACTAAAATCTTGTGCCTCATCAATTACAATGTGTTTTACTTTGATTTTTTCACTTAATCCTAAAACTTTATATTTAATATATAAAAGAGGTGCCAAGTCCTCATAATCATACATTTTTGATTTTTTATTTTCAATATAGCACTCAATTATATAGTTATAAGCATCTACGGAAATGTGTTTTAATGCTTCTGTTTTAAATAGTTCACCTAAAATAAATTGATCATATAATTCAAAAGGAGTTTTTATTTCAATTGATTTAACAAATGTATTTGCACCTTTTTTGGCAAATTCATTAACCTTAAAAATCAAATCATCTCTTTTATTTATGGTTTCTGTTATAAGTTTTTGTCTTTCTATTATATCAGAATTATTTGCTTTTATTTGAGCAATCTGTTTATCACAAATTCTATTTAAATTATCAATTAGTTCATCCTTTTTAAAATTGATTCTATTGTGCAGATTCTTTTTTATTTCATTTAGTCTTTTGGCAAAAGGAAGGTCATTGTAGTTATTTAAAAATAGACTATTTATCTCATCGTATTTATAAATATCAATTCTACCAATTTTAAAGTCCTTATTTGGTATAAAATTTTCTTCAACTTGCTTTAAATACATATCTAATATATCCATAAAATATTTAGATGTTTTAAATTTTGATGCCTCTATAATTGTATTTTTAGTCTTTTCGTCGTTTAAATTAACAAGAGTGGAAAGTCTGTGATTAACATCCATTATTTTAAACTTCTTTTCAAGAACCTCAAATGCAAACTCCTCAAATGTTGTTTGTTTAACTCTGTTAACCCCAAGTTCAGGCAAAACATCTGAAATATAATTTAAGAATAGCTTGTTTGGTGCAATAATCATATAGTTTTCAGGAACAAAATCCTTATCATAGTTATATATAAGGTATGCAATTCTATGTAGAGCAATCGTTGTTTTTCCACTTCCTGCAACTCCCTGAACAATAAGAGGTTTCCACATGTCAGCTCTTATAATTCTATTTTGTTCAACCTGAATTGTAGAAACTATATCTTTAAGTCTGTTATCTGCATTTGCACCAAGAAAGGCCTGAAGAAATTCATCGTTAGTTGTTATGTCTATATCAAACATGTCAATTAAATTACCATCATCAATGGTGTATTGTCTTTTTAGAAATATTTCACCATAGATAGTTCCATCTGGACACTCGTAGTGGGCTCGACCAAGACGTCCTTCATAATATAGATTTGCCACAGGAGCACGCCAGTCAATTATAATTGGTTTGTAGTTTTTGTCATCTAAAACAGACATCTTTCCAATATATAATTTTTCTCGATTTACGGCTCCATCTTCAGTAAAATCTACCCTAGCAAAATAGGGCTTTTCTTTAGCATGTTCAATTTTTTGTAGTTTTTCTTCTAGGGTATCAGAGAGTTGAGTGTTGATTATCATGCTAATATATGGGTCACTACTGTCGTCACTAGAATTGCCTGCACCAGCAGACAACTCATGGGTAATTCTTGTTTTTCTCTCTTGAAGTGATCTATGGTACTTTTTAAGGAAGTCTAAGATAAAATTTAAAAAATTAACTTCTTCTTTATAATCGGGATGATTAAAAATTGGCATAAAAACACCTCCAAATATTCAGTATAGGAGGTCCTTGAAAACAGCGTAATTATATTTTAATCCAAAGATAGTTATTAGTAAAGATATTTCCCGGGAAAAGTCTATTTTACGACAACATAAATAGGAAGAGTTGAAATATAGTAAGTAATTGCAAATGTAATTAAAAGACATAGTTCAACCAAAAGTAAACATATTTTAGTTTGTTTTTCATGTAGCTTGTACCTTAAAACTTCAAAAAATATAAATGTTGATATTATTAATAAACAAACAATTAACATATTATTCCTCCTTTGAATTTTATATTTAGAGTATTGACAAAAATACAAAAAATAAACATTGTTTAATTGAAAAATTTTGGAAAGAGTGCTAATATGTAATTGTGGGGTGATAAGATGGAAGTAGTTAGGGGAAAAAGAATCGAAAAGGTATATATAGGAGTAGCTTGTTTACTTGTGATTATATTTATTTTGACCTTCTTTTGGCCTAATATAATTACATATTATAAAAATTTACAAATTAATGCAGCAACCAATCAGATACAATTGGCAACTAAAGTAGGAGATGATATTTATTTTTATTCGGGTTATTTTACAGATAGTATTTCATTATATAAATACAACATTAAATCAAAAAAGTTAGATAGAATAAATGATATTGGTGTAAGTGACTTAAAATATTATGATGGATATGTCTATTATGTTGATTATGAAAATTTTCTTTATAGATATGATATTAAAAAAGGTAAAAGTGAATTGATTTTAAGCAACTGTAG
>JAOAFH010000141.1 GCA_026416355.1 Clostridiales bacterium
GCAAGAAAGCATAGGCTAAAGGAAGGAAAGCATGTTATTCCTGTGCCTGTATTTGAGGTTAAAAAGAGCTTTTCAGGATATTTTTTAGATTCAATAAAAAATTTTATCATGAAGGATAATAAAAAGGAGATTTTTGAAGAGGAAAAAACAATAGTAAGACCTAGGTTTAGCTATCTAGGTAAGTTTACGATAAACGAAAGAGTAATAAAGCAAATAGTTACTTATATTGTTGAAACGAGTACAAATAAATTGTCTGTGGATTCTGTTAAAATAAAGCAGGATGAAATAGGTGTAGAAATAACTGTTTTAATTGTAGTAAAGGAAATCTGCAAATTAGACAAAATAGGGTATGATATTATGAAAAAAATAAAGGAAGACGCAGAATATATAACAGGTCTAAATGTAGAGAATATAAAGCTCATATATAAGCATGTAAAAAACTAGGTGGTGCAAAGAATGTACAAATTTGAGGAATATAGTGAAGGTATAGTTATAAAGGATGTTAAGGATTTTAATATAAAGCATATTTTTGATTGCGGACAATGCTTTAGATGGAATGAAGATAAGGATGGAAGTTATGTTGGAGTAGCAAATAAAAGGGCCGTTCGAATAATACAAAAGGATAATGATATTTATCTAAAGGGTGGAAAAGCTCAAGATAAGGATTTTTGGGAGTATTATTTTGATTTAAAAAGAGATTATGGAGAAATTAAAAATAAACTTAAAAATGATGATGTTTTAAATGAAGCTATTAAATATGGTGAGGGGATACGAATTTTAAATCAAGAAATGTTTGAAATAGTAATTTCCTTTATAATTTCCGCCAACAATAGAATTCCTATGATAAAAAGAGCAGTTGAAAATATATCAAGAAGCTTTGGAGATAAAATTGAGTTTGAAGGGAAAACATTTTATTCTTTTCCAACGCCAGATAAATTATATAAAGTATCAGCTGATGAATTTAAAAGCCTTGGCGTTGGTTTTAGAGGAGAATATATAGCCTCAGCTGTTAAGGATATAGTTGAAGGAAATATTTCTTTAGATGAAGTATCAAAACTACAAACTGATGATGCACATAAAGAACTAACAAAACTAAAGGGAATTGGACCTAAGGTTGCAGATTGTATTTTATTATTTTCAATGCAAAAACACGATGCATTTCCTGTAGATGTTTGGGTCAAAAGGGTTATGCAACATTTTTATCTAGCTCCAGATGTAAGTTTAAATAAAATACGACAATTTGGGCGAGACAAGTTTGGAGATTTGGCTGGTTTTGCACAGCAATATTTATTTTATTATGCAAGAGAATTTAAGGGCAAAGAAGGATTTTAGGAGGGGGAAAAATGCAAAACAAAAAATACTATGTAGTTGAGTCAAGTGTATTGCCTGAGGTGTTTCTAAAGGTTATGGAGGTTAAAAAGCTTCTTAATCAAGGAAACTATAACAGGGTTAACGATGCTGTTAAAGAGGTTGGAATTAGTAGAAGTACGTACTATAAATACAAAGACAGCATTTTTGAGTTTTATGAAAACAAAACTCAATTATTAACACTGGCACTTTTGCTTGATAATGTGTCAGGTATTCTATCTAAGATATTAGATGTTGTTGCTAAGGCAAATGGAAACATATTGACAATAAATCAAAACATACCTCAAGATGATGTTGCTATGGTATCTATTTCAATAGATACAATTGCATTAAATCAAAATCCTGATGAACTTATTGATTTAATTAAAAACCTTCCAGGTGTAAGGAAAATACAAATAATAAATAGATAAAAGATGATTTAGGGCTGTCGCACTTTACGTTATATGAAAAGAACCATTAATAATTACGACTTTAATTAATGGTTCTTTTTTTGTATTACTAAATATGTTTTTTATAAAAAATAAGTGCGACAGCTTATTTTCGCAATCATGTGTTTTTCTGTGATGGACTATGTATTATGGTGAAAAAACTATCTTGATAGACGTTTAACTAGATAATTAACGAAAATGAAGGAAAACAATCAAAAACAAGCGAATTTAACCAAAAATCCCATTGAAAAATAGCATAATTCCATGTTAAAATGAATAAAATCATTTTATAAATTTCAAAAAACAAAAAATTAAAGAAAATGAAAGTTAAAGATGTGACTTTCAAGAAAGGGAGGATGGGTATGAAAAAAATTGTGGCAGCTGTGCTGAGCATAGCAATGGCAGCATCTTTAATGGCGGGGTGTTCAAAGCAAACCCAAAGTGAAAATAATGATGTAATTAAAATAGGTGTTTTTGAACCTATGACAGGAGCCAATGCAGCGGGGGGACAATTGGAAGTTGAGGGAGCAAAACTTGCAAACAAACTTTATCCAGAGGTTTTAGGTAAAAAAGTTGAATTGGTTATTATGGACAACAAGTCAGATAAGGTTGAGGCTGCAAGTGCGGCAGCAAGACTTGTGGAACAAGAAAAGGTTAATGCGATTATAGGAAGCTGGGGAAGCTCATTATCAATGGCAGCTGGAGACATAGTTAAAAATGCTAAGGTTCCAGCAGTAGGTGCGTCATGTACAAACCCACTTGTAACAAAGGGTAATGATTATTACTTTAGAGTATGTTTTATAGATCCTTTCCAAGGAACTGTTATGGCAAACTATGCCTTCCAAAAGCTAAATGCTAAAAAGGCTGCAATTATCCAAGAAGTATCAAATGACTATGCTGTTGGCTTGTCAAAATATTTCCAAGATGAATTTAAAAAGCTAACAGGAGATGAAAATAGTATTGTTGCAATTGCAAATTACAACACAGGAGATCAAGACTTTAGTGCACAATTGACAACACTAAAGGATAAGAACCCTGATGTAATATTTGCACCAGGTAACTTTACAGAATCAGCACTTATTATAAAACAAGCAAGACAACTAGGAATTAAAGCTCCATTTATCGGTGGCGATACATGGGAAACACCAGAGTTTATTAAAATTGGTGGTAAGGATGTTGAAGGAGCAGTATTCTCAACACACTTTACAGCAGAAAAACCAATTACAAAGGAATCAGAAAAGTTCCTAGCTGAATTTAAGAAGGAATATAACAAAGAACCAGCAGCAGTTTCAGCTCTAGGTTATGATGCTTATCTAGTAATTTTAGATGCAATAAAGAGAGCTAACTCAACTGATTCAGATAAGATTAGAGAAGCCATAGCTCAAACTAATGGTTTTGAGGGTGCAGCAGGTATGATTACATTAAATCAAGATGGTGATGCAGTAAAGAATGCTGTTATTAATGTTGTTAAAGATGGAAAGTTTACTTATCTAGATACAGTAGAACCAAAGAAATGATGTATAAAATAGGGAGGGGTTTCCCCCTCTCCTCTTTTTAGTGAAGGGAGGTAATTAGATGGGATTAGCAACTTTTTTTCAACACCTAACTAATGGTGTTTCACTTGGTAGTCTTTATGCACTTATAGCAATTGGTTATACAATGGTTTATGGAATATTAAGGCTTATTAACTTTGCACATGGAGACATATTTATGATGGCTACTTATTTTGCGTTTTTTGCTATTTTTATTTTCCATATGCATTGGTTTATTGCATTTATTGTTGCAATTTTATTAACTGTTTTACTTGGAATGGGAATAGAAAAGGCGGCATATAAGCCACTTAGAGATGCACCAAAGATATCTGTTTTGATATCTGCAATAGGAGCTTCTTTTTTACTAGAAAATTTAGCGACAGTTGTTTTTGGAGGTATTCCAAAACCATTTCCAACACCCAGTGTTTTTAATGACATGGTGATTTTAGGTGGAGTAAGAGTACAAAAGCTAACATTTTATATTCCAGCAGTAACAATAATATTATTAATTGGTCTAGCGTATTTGATTAATAAAACTAAAAGTGGAATGGCAATGAGAGCTGTTTCTAAAGATGTTGAAACGGCAAGTTTAATGGGGATAGATGTTAATAGAACAATATCTATTACATTTGGAATAGGTTCTGCTCTAGCAGCAGTAGGTGGAATAATGTGGGCATTAAAATTCCCACAAATACAACCACTTATGGGGGTAATGCCTGGGCTAAAATGTTTTATTGCAGCTGTAATCGGAGGCATAGGAAGCATAACAGGGGCAGTTATAGGAGGATTTTTCTTAGGAATAATGGAGATAATGCTTGTTGCATTTTTCCCAACACTTGCAGGATATAGAGATGCCCTTGCATTTATACTTCTTATAGTAATTCTTTTATTTAAACCAACTGGATTTATGGGAGAAAAAATGTCAGAGAAGGTGTGAGTATGAAGAGAAGAAATTTGATTTTAAATATTGTTTTGATATTACTTGTTGCTGTTTTTACGATTTATGCTCAAAAAAATATGGATGCCTATAAGCTTAGAATACTAAACCTATGTGCGATTTATACAATATTGGGACTTAGTATGAATTTAATAAATGGTTTTACAGGACAGTTTTCTTTAGGTCATGCTGGGTTTATGGCAATTGGGGCATATACAACAGCGCTTTTAACAATGAAAATTGAATTTAAAGAGCAAATATTTTATATGAAACCTTTAATCTATCCACTAAACTCAATTTCTATGCCATTTTTACCATCACTTTTAATTGCAGGATTTTTATCTGCACTTGTTGGGTACATGATAGGTGCACCTGCACTTAGATTAAAGGGAGATTACCTTGCTATTGCAACTCTTGGTTTTGCTGAAATTATTAGGGTTATTATAACAAATGCACAAAGTGTAACAAACGGAGCGCTTGGAATTAAGATGATTCCAACCTATACAAATCTATATTGGAGCTTTGGATTTGCTGTATTAACTGTTGTATTTATGTTTCTTTTAATAAATAGTAGCTATGGTAGAGCTTTTAAAGCCATAAGAGAGGATGAGATTGCAGCAGAAAATATGGGTATTAATCTATATAAACACAAAATGATGTCCTTTGTTATAGGAGCATTTTTGGCAGGACTAGGTGGAGGACTATTGGGAAATTTACTTGGAACAATAGATCCATCTATGTTTAAGTTTGTTTTAACATTTAATATTCTATTAATTATTGTATTAGGTGGTATGGGTAGTATTTCAGGAACGGTAATTTCGGCATTTATAATTACAATATTGGGGGAAGTTTTAAGATTTTTAGATAAACCAATGAATTTAGGATTTATAAAAACTCCTGGAATACCAGGGCTTAGAATGGTTGTTTTCTCTCTTTTACTTATGATAGTTGTACTTTTCTTTAGAGATGGTCTTATGGGAACAAGAGAGCTATCTTGGGATTCAATCCAAAATGTTTTTGTGAAATTTAGAAAATTGGTAGGTAAAGGAGGGGTAAAGAATGAGTCTTTTGAAGGTTGATAATGTTACTATTAAATTTGGGGGCGTTACAGCAGGGGACAGCTTAAATATTGAAATAAAAGAGGGAGAAATAGTATCATTAATTGGACCAAATGGTGCAGGAAAAACCACATGTTTTAATGTTATTACAGGGGTATATAAACCAAAATTTGGGGATGTATATTTAAATGAAGATAAAATAACAGGATTAAGACCAGATGAAATCACAAATAAGGGTATTGCAAGAACATTTCAAAACATTAGATTGTTTAAGGATTTAAGTGTTCTTGATAATGTGCTTATTGCAAATCACATTCGAATAAAATCAGGTCTATTTGAATCGGTGTTTAGACTACCTAGATATATAAAGGAAGAAAAAAATATGATTGAAAAGTCTATGGAGCTCTTAAAATTACTTGAACTTGATAAATTTAAAGATGAAAAGGCAAGTTCTCTTCCATATGGTATGCAAAGAAGACTTGAGATAGCAAGAGCACTTGCAACTGAGCCAAGACTATTATTGCTAGATGAGCCAGCTGCGGGTATGAACCCAAAGGAGACAGAGGATTTAAATGATTTTATTTTAGATATAAAGAAAAGGTTTAATTTAACTGTTCTATTGATAGAACATCATATGCAGCTTGTTATGGGCATATCAGATAGGATATATGTTTTAGATTATGGAAAGATTATAGCAGAAGGAACTCCAAAGG
>JAOAFH010000156.1 GCA_026416355.1 Clostridiales bacterium
TCTTTGGAGGACGTTCATCAACATATGAACAAGAACTTATGGATGCGAGGGAAAATGCACTTCGAGAAATGCAGCAACGAGCATTGGCTATGGGAGCTAACGCAATAGTTGGTGTTGATTTTGATTATGAGGTTCTAGGTCTATCAGGAAGTATGCTTATGGTTACAGAATCAGGAACGGCAGTCGTGGTTGAATGATAGGTTTTAGTTAAAAATCTTTGGGAGGCACTGAATGATAACAAAAAAAAGATTTATAATATATACAGTTATAACAATGTTTATTTTATCTGCTATTTTAAAAAATCCTTTTATTGCAGGGATAATAACTCTTATTTTATCAATGGCTTTTTATATTTTTAGTTTTCGTAAGTTTAATAAAATAAGGCTTGATTTACTCGAAGAAAAATGTGATCCAATAGCATTTTTGCAAGAGACTGAAAAAATACAAAAAGCAATAGGAGAAAAATCAAAAGATACTATGTTGTTAGAAATAGATAGGGCAGTGGGATTATTGCTAATTGGAGAGCCAGAAAAATCAAAGGAAATATTATTAAACATAAAAGATATAATACCAAGTAGAAATATAATTAGGACAATATATAGTATAAATTTAATTACAGTTTATAATCAATTAGGAGAAATTGAATTAGCAAATGAATTATATGTAAAGGGAAAAAATAAGTTTTGTTTAAATGAATATACCAAAATAGCTATTAAATCGCTTGAAGGAGAAGTAAATTTAGCTTTAAAAAATTATGATGAAAGTAAAAGAATTTTTAATGATATATTAACTAGAAATAATAAATTAACTAAAAGGATTAGGCTATCAATATTATATAATCTAGCCCAAATAGATGAGGTAGAAGGTAATATGGATTCAGCAATGGAAAAATATAAAGAAGTAGCTGAAAATGGAAATAAACTTTATATAGCTCAAAGTTCAAGAGAAAAATTAGTTAAGTAACATAAAAAAGCAATAGCCGTTACTTTATGGCTATTGTTTTTTAAATAGCGATACAATAATTTGAATTTTAAAAGCGAAATCAATAAAAATGTTGAAAAAGTCTGATAATTATTATAAAATGATTATAATGAAACGTTTCCAAAGGAGAATTGGTAATGAGTGCAACTATTAAAGACGTGGCAAAAAAAGCAGGGGTAGGTGTAGGAACTGTATCAAGGGTTTTAAATGAACATCCTTCAGTATCAGATGACATACGAGAAAAGGTATTAAAGGTCATCGAAGAATTAGACTATAAACCAAACGCAATAGCAAGAAGTTTAAAGATAAAATCTACTCAAACAATAGGAGTAATAATTCCTGATATATCAAGTGCATTTTATCCAGAAATAGTTAGAGGAATTGAGGATGTTGCAAAGGAATATAAATATAACATTATTTTATTAAATACAGATTTAAGTAGAGAAAAAGAAAAAGAGGCTCTTAACATATTAAAGGAAAAAAAGGCAGATGGGATTTTGTTTATTAGTAACACAGTAAATGAAAAACTAAAACAAGAATTCAAGAAAACAGACATACCAATTGTTCTAATATCAACAGAGGATGATAAAGGTGAATTTTATAGTGTTACAATAGACAACGAAAAGGCAGCATATGATGCCACAATCTATTTAATTAAATTAGGTCATAAAAAAATAGCAATGCTTGCAGGTGAGAAGGATGATCCTAATGCAGGAGTTCCAAGAATTAATGGATATAAGAAGGCTCTTTTAGAAAATAATATTAAAATAGATGAAGACTATATTTTTTATGGTGATTATAAATTTAAAAGTGGATTTAAAAATATGCTAAAGATATTAAAATTAAAAGACATGCCAACAGCAATATTTGCAGCATCAGATACTATGGCAGTAGGGGCAGTATCATGTGCTATGCAGCATGGTTTTAATGTTCCAAAGGATTTTTCAATTATAGGTTTTGATGGATTAGAGCTTGCAGAGTACTTTTATCCACCAATTACAACTGTAAAACAGCCACGATATGAAATGGGAGCTAAAGGGATTGAGATGCTCATTAGCCTTATAAATAAAGAAAAGGTTGATAAAAAGGTGCTATTAGATTACGAAATAATTGAAAGAAAGTCATGTAATAAGATAAGCAAGGATTAGAATATCCTTCTTATTCTTTTATTTTAATACAAGTGGAAACGATTCCAAAAATAAAGGGAAATAATCAAGGGGGAATGAAGAAATGAGTAATTTAAATGAAAATTATTTAATTGACGAATGGAGAATAGTTGAGAAGAAATTTGAGTTAGATGATAGTTTGAAAAATGAATCATTGTTTACTGTTGCAAATGGATATATAGGATTAAGAGGAAACTTTGAAGAAGGAATTGATAATAAAAGATTTTCAGTTGAGGGAACTTATATAAATGGTTTTTATGAGACTCATAAAATTAAGTATGGGGAAAAAGCCTATGCATTCCCAGAGATAGGACAAACTATGCTAAATGTTTTTAATGCAAAGAAAATAAAGATTGAAGTTGATGACGAAGAATTTAATATGCTTCATTCAGAGATTTTAGATTATAAAAGAGTTTTAGATTTAAAAGAAGGTACACTAAAAAGAAGTGTTGTATGGAGGACAAAATCTGATAAGGAAATTGAAATAAACTTTGAAAGGTTGGCAAGTCTTATAGAAAAACATTTAGCAGCTATTAGGGTTACTATTAAACCAATTAATTTTGATGGTGAAATAAAAATAACTTCAACTATTGATTGTGAAGTGAAAAATATAACATCAGAAGACGATCCAAGGGTTGGTTCAGGGATAGAAGGAAAGGCACTTGATGTATATAAAAAGAATTTTAACAATGATATTATAGAAGTTTATGCTAGAACTAAAAACTCAAAATTTGATTTAGTATGTGCAGCTAAAAATGTGGTTGAAAATGTGCAATTTAGTAAAAAAGAATTTGAAGATAATAATCAAATAGGTTATGAATATAAAATTAAAGCAGAAAGAAATAAAGAAATTGTTTTAACTAAATATATAGCATATGCAACAACTAGAGATTTAGAATACTGTGATTTAGATAAAATAAAAGAAGAAGTTTTAGAAAAGGCATACAATGATGGATTTGATAAAATAAAAAATAGCCAAATAGATTATCTAAATGAATTTTGGGAAAAAGCTGATGTTGAAATAGATGGAGATGTTAATCTACAACAAGGAATTAGATTTAATATGTTCCATATACTTCAATCAACAGGTAGAGATGGAATAACAAATATATGTGCAAAGGGATTAACAGGTGAAGGATATGAGGGACATTATTTTTGGGATACAGAAATGTATATAGTTCCTATGTTCACATATACTATGCCAGAAGTTGCAAGAAAGCTTTTAGAATATAGATACAATATTTTAGATAAGGCAAGGGATAGGGCTAGACAAATGTCACATAAAAAGGGAGCTTTATTTTCATGGAGGAGTATTAATGGAGAGGAATGTTCGGCATATTTCCCAGCATCAACAGCTCAATATCATATAAACGCAGATATAGCTTATGCAATAAAGAAATACTATGAGGCAACAAATGATATAGAATTTATGAAAAAATATGGAGCAGAGGTTCTGTTTGAAACAGCGAGAATATGGATAGATGTTGGGCATTATGTAGATGGCAGAGGCTTTTGTATAGATGGAGTTACAGGACCAGATGAATATACAGCAATAGTAAACAACAATGCATATACAAACATAATGGCTAAGGACCATTTAAAATTTGCACATGATATGGTAAATATTCTTAAAAAAGAGGATCAACAACTGTTTATGCGCTTAAAAAATAAAATTGCACTTCAAGATGAGGAAGTAGAGGAATGGCTCAAGGCATCAAATAATATGTATATTCCATATGATGATAAATTAAAAATACATCCACAGGATGACAGCTTTTTAAATAAAAAGGTTTGGGATTTTGAAAATACTCCAAAGGATAAATATCCATTACTTTTACACTATCACCCACTAGTTATATATAGACATCAGGTATGTAAACAAGCAGATTGGGTTTTAGCATTATTTCTACACAGTGACATGTTTTCAAAAGAACAGAAAAAAAGAGATTATGATTACTATGAAAAGGTAACAACCCATGATTCTTCACTTTCTCCTTGCATATTTAGTATAGTTGCGTGTGATATAGGGTATAACCAAAAGGCATATGATTACTTCATGAAGACAGCTAGAATGGATTTAGAAGATCATCATGGAAATACTAAAGACGGCATTCATGCAGCTAATATGGCAGGTTCTTGGATGGGAATGGTATTTGGATTTGGAGGATTTAGAGTAAATAAAGATAAAATAAAATTTAATCCAATAATACCAGATAAGTGGAACAGATATTCATTTAGAGTAAATTACAAAGGAAGATTAATTAAGGTTAAAGTTGAAAAACATTCAGTTTTACTGTCATTATTAGAAGGCGAACCAATAAAAGTAGATGTATATAACAATACAGTATTATTAACTCAGGATAGAGATATAGAAGTAAATACAGTTACTATATAATATAAGCAAAATGGGGCAGTCGCACTAGAGAAATTAAAGAATTTTTGTGCGATTGCCCCTTATTTTATCCCCCGTAACGCCCAAACGGTCACGCCGGTGTGGATTCAAGATTTAATTTTTTAATGTGTTTAAAAATAAATCTTCCAACGCCATTTTCATTGTTGGTTAGAGTTACATAGTCACATCTATCCTTAATTTGAGAATCGGCATTACCCATTGCAACACTTGTACCAGCTTTTTTAAACATAGATAAGTCGTTGTAGTTATCACCAAATGCAACAACATCATCAAGACTTATATTTAAATAATTAGACAGATATTCTAGAGCTGTTCCTTTAGAAGCATCTTTATTAACTAATTCAAAGTTATATTTAAGAGAAATAACCATTGATAGGTCTTTTAAGTTACTGGAGTATTCTCTGCCGTATTTTAGTTTGTCTTCATCAAATGAAAGAGCAGATATAGTACAAAAATCTATTTCTGAGTTAATTAGAATGTTTACATCATCATAGAATCTAATTCCATATTGAGAAAATATAAGTTCAATAGTTTTTTCAACAATATCCTCTGAAAAACCACTATTGTTTTTCATTGCAAGCCTAAAATCATTTCTTATTAGCTCCTTTGAATTTGATGGCACATATATATATTCATCAGTACATAATTGGTAAAAATAATTGTTTTGATTAAGCCATTGTGTAACACTTTCAACAGAGTTTTTATTAATACACCAAGACTTTAGAGTTTTCCCATTTTTTGTGTGAATAACTGAACCATTATTTGATATTATATGGGCTTTTAAATTTGCTTTATCTAAAATATGAAGAGCATCTTTATATGTTCTTCCTGTTGCAATTGTAACTTCTATTCCTTTTTCTTGGGCATATCTTAATGCCTCTATATTTTCTTTGCTTATTTCGTGATTTGAATTTAATAAAGTTCCGTCTAAATCAGTTGCAATTAATTTCATTTTTCCACCTCATTATTCAACTACTATTAGGTTTACATTGTTTTTTTCTAGTACTTCTATCATTTCATCACTAGGGTTTTCATCGGTTACAATAATATCTATTTTTGATAAGTCACAAACCTTAAATGCAGCAGTATTATTAAATTTTTTATGGTCAGCTAGGACAATAGACTCCTTTGATTGTTCAATTACCTTTTGCATTACAGCAGCATCTTCATCATCTGCCACAAAAATACCATTTTTAGTTATTGAAAGAGCACCTAAAAATGCTTTATCTGCAAAATAATTTGATAGCATATTTATGGTGTTGTGACCAAATAAAAATCTGTGCTCTGGATTTAATTTACCACCAAGCAAAATTGTTTTTATCTTATTTTTTCTAGATAGTACATCGGCTACATTAATTGAATTTGTAATAACATTGCAATCTATATTATTCATAAACTCAGCACATGCTTGAACTGTTGTTGATGTATCTAAAATAACTGTATCTCCTTCTTTTATAAGGGTAGATGCAAGCTTTGCTATTTTATGTTTTTCTTCTATATCAGATAGTAGTCTTTCTGTATATGGTTTTACCTTTTCATGTTCAGGTGGTAAAATAGCACCTCCATGAGTTCGAAGTATTGAGCCTTGTTTTTCAAGGTTTACTAAGTCACGTCTTGCTGTATCCCTTGATACGTTAAATAAATTGCATATTTCTTCAACACTTATTCGTTTATTTCTGTTTAGGTATTCTAAAATATGTTGCATTCTTTCTTCTTGATACATAGTACACCTCAATAAAGAGTTCTTATACCTTAATTTTAATGAAATTTAAGTAAAATGTCAATTAAATATAAGTAAATACAATTAAATATAAGTGAAAATATGCAAAAAAATACGGGGCTGTCGCACAAATTTTTTAACTATAATATGTTAATAAATTAGAGCCATTAAACAATTAAAGAAATATATTGATATAAATAATAGAAACTCTTGGATTTTTGACTTTAAAAATTCTGTAACCCGGAACACGGATGTTCCGGGCCAAGGTCGCCTCCACGGATGGATGCTGACGAGGGTAAGAATTTTTAAACAAAGAAAATTTTAGAGTTTCTTTATGAAATATCATAGTACTTCGTAATTGTTAATGGCTCTTTTGTTGTAGTAAAACTTCTGCGACAGCCCCTTTATTTTTCTTCTTCGTCTATAAAGTTTTCTTCTAAACCTGATCTAAAATCATCTTCACATGATTTGCATGGATGTGGAGGATCACATTGGTCAGGTTTGATTACAACTGGTTTGATTGTAACATGGCTATGCCAAACTTTTATTACGTATTTTTTATTTGGAGCTAATGGTCCAAATATAAATTGACCACATTCATCTGTGAAAGCATGTGTTATTGGTGTCAATGAGCATGGATCACATGGATTGTTTACTTCAAATAATTTAACAACAGCATCCTTCAAAGGCTTGTTATTGAAGTCTAAAACAATACCATGAATGACACTCCTTTGTTCTTCTTGAAGTTTAACTGTTAATTCTAATTGTTCATTTTTACCTGGGGTTACTTGAAATTTTGTTAGTCGATAACCCATACATACCCTCCTAAAAAATGATAAAGAAGTTTAAATTTAATACAAGTTGTATCATTATAAGGGTATTCATTCCAATAACAAAATAGTACATTTTTAAAATTTAAAAAAATAAAAAAAAGTAAACAAATCTAATTCCTATACATATATTAGTATGGAGGATAAAATTTTTCAGGGGGTTAATTCCAATATGGGTAGCTTCGTTAGTAATCTTATTGAGTACTCAGGAATAGCAGACAATTTACCAGTTAATCCAACAGCATTTAAACAATTTAGTGTACAAGAGACTATGTGTTTACCAGCAGCCAAGCCAGACATTGAACAAATAATCAAAGTTATGGCTGAAGTAGTTATAACAAGTACTAGAGTAATAAAAACCCCAAAGGCAAAATCACTTGAAGGTCAAATTTTAACAGGTTACAAATTAATAGTTGAAGGTGAAGTTAGACAAAAGGTTGAATATGTAGCAGACGAACCAGCTCAATCAGTTCATGCAGCACATTTTAATATGCCATTTAGTACATTTATTATCTTACCTGAAGATTTTGAAATAGGAACACCATTAGTTGTAACTGGTTATATTGAAGATATATTTGCTCAACAAATAGATAAAAGATGTATATTTAAGAATATAACTGTTTTAGTTACAGCTGAATAATTTTGGGAGGGGATTCTATGGGTAGCGTTGTAAGAGATTTGGTGGAGGGAATAGGCATAGCTGATTGTTTCCCAACTGACCTATCATATTTTACTCAAATTACTCTTCCAGAAACAATAGTAATTCCAGATGAAAAACCCGATATGGAGCAGCTTTTATCTGTAATGGTAGATACAAAGATTATATCTGTTAGGGTTGTAGACACTCCGATTGCTAAATCACATGAAGGACAAAATTTGGAAGGATGTAAGTTGGTAATTGAACTTAAACTTAGAGAAAAGATTAAATATGTAGCAGATGAGCCAACACAATCAGTTCATGCAGCACATTTTGAGAATGTTATAAAGAGTGTATTTGTTGTGGTTCCTTGCTATGATGCCAACGGCGTTCCTATTAAAACATTGTTAGCTAAAAATAAAGTTAAAGTAACACCATATATTGAAGACATTTATGCAGTTAAAAAAGATAAAAGAACCATATTTAAAAATATTGCAATGCTAATAGATGTTAAATTTTAATAACTAGAAAAAGTGGCATCATTTGATGCCACTTTTTATGAGCACATAACTTCAGCTTCTAATCTGAGGGTGATATTTTTAAATATGGTTCTTCTATCAAGAAGCTTGACATAGATATCTTCAATATAAGCAACAACATTAGTTGGAGAATGTTCAATATAGTTTGGAGGGAGAATAATAAAACTACTAAATGGTACCTCAAATTCAGCAGTGTGGACTGTTTGACTTGGTTCATTTGATATATATTCTATCTTTTGATGCAGACTTCCTTCTACGATTAGTTTATAACCTGTTAAAATTTGACCTTCAACAGAAGTTCCTTTAGTTGTTTTTATTACTTGTGTGCTATTTATATTCACATCAACAATAGTATTTAATATATCTTCAGCATTTGGTTTTTGTTTTGGAATTGATAGGATTTCATTTACACTTAATTGTTTAAAGTTTGTTTGGGCAGCAATTGTTTCAATTGTATTACTTATACTTTCCTTTGTTTCAATTGAGCCTGATTCGAAAAGTTTGTAATTGAATTTTGCAAAGGCAGTATTTCTTATTATTGGAGGACAAGGTAGGCATTCATATCTAACAGAGAATCCAACAGTAATTGTTTGATTAGGGTTAATGGTTCCAACATTTACTCCAGTACTTGGATTAGCACCTGGTACAGATACTCCTTCAATTGTGAAGCTATTTTCAATAAAGCTTGTTCCAAGTGGTATTGGATCTATAAAAATTACATTATACAAAGGTAAAGTACCTTTGTTAGTGATTTTGACAGTGTAGGTTAATATATCATCTTTTATTATATAATCCTTATCAGAAGTTTTGACAAGTTCAAGATCAATAGCTTCAATTCTCGTAATTACTTCATTACTTTCTTGAGTATTACTTTTTGGAGGATTAGATGGATCAACAATAAATTCATATTCTACATTAGCTTTGTTAATTATTATAGGTGGTTCAGGTAAAAACTTAATAGTAACATTAAATGTTATTGTTACGAAATTATTTGGAGTTAATTTGCCAATTATTACTCCATTGTTAGGATTAGCACCTGGTATAGGAATACCATCAATTTTCAAGCTGTTTGGTACAAATATTGTACCTAATGGAACTAAATCATACATAGTTGCTTCAACATCTACATTTCCAGTGTTAATTATAGTGATTGAATAAGTTAGCATATCTCCTACAATTGCAGCGGTTTTATCAACACCTTTTATTACTTGAATATTGGCATTTATTATAGTTGTATCAACCGGGTTGCTTGTAAAATTCTTTGCAACTGGAGGTTTGTTTGGTTCAATTTGAAATTTGGCATCTACCGTAGCTGTATTTATTGTAGGGTTTGGTATTGGAATTGAAGTTACAGTAACATTGAATGATATTGTAACTTCTGAATTAGGAGAAATATTTCCAATATTAATTCCAACAGCAGGATTGCCGGGGACAGGTATACCGTTAATATTAACTGTGCCAGTAATAAAACTTGTTCCAGATGGTGGAATATCAGTGAATATTATATTGCTTGCTTCGATAGAACCAGTATTTTTAATCTTAACAGTATAGGTTAATACTTCTCCAATTTCTGCATATTGCTTGTTAACACTTTTAATAACGTTAAGAGTAGCAGCTTCAATCTTGATAGGCACTGGATTGCTTTCAAAGTCTTTAGTAATTGGATTATTTGGATTAACAGGAAAGCTACCTGATGCAGCTGCAATATTAATTGTTGGGTTTGGTATTGGTGTTGAGTCAACTTTAATTTTAAATGTTATAATTCTCGAATCCCCTACTAGTATTGTTCCTAAATTAATACCAGTTGATGGGTTAGCAAGTAAATCAGGAACACTATTTATAGTTACACTTCCTATAATAAAACTAGTTCCATTTGGAGGTAAATCCGTAAATATAACGTTGTTAGCCAAAACGGTTCCTGTATTTGTTATATTTACTGTAACGGTTATAACATCTCCAATTTCTACAACGGATTTATCAACAGTTTTACTAACGTTTAATGTTGCTATTTCAACTTTTGTGTTGGCTGGATTGCTCTCAAATTCTTTTGAGACAGGGTTATTAGGATCAATAGGGAATTTTGCAGTTATCACTGTTATATTGGCAAGTGGATTAGGAACTGGGAGGCTGTTAATTGTAACTTTAAAGGTAACAGTTACACTTATATTAGGAAGAATAGTTCCTAAATTAATACCAGTTGATGGATTAGCAAGTAAGTTAGGAACACCATTTATAGTTACACTTCCAGCAATAAAACTAGTTCCGTTAGGTGGTACATCAGTAAATAAAACATCGTTGGCAGCAACAGTACCCAAATTCCTTATTGTTATAGTGTAGGTTAACGTATCGCCTACCTCAGCAAATGCCTTGTCGACAGTTTTTAGCACATCAAGGTCTGCAACTTCAATTTTTGTAGTAACTTGATTACTATTAATAGTTTTATGAATTGGGTTATTAGGATCAACAGGAAAATCAGCATCAACTACTGCAAAATTAATAGCAGGATTTGGTATAGGAATAGAAGTTATACTAACATCAAAAGTAATAGTAACAGATGCCCCAACAGGAATATTTCCTAGAGAAATACCTGATGAAGGATTGCCGACAGAAGGAATACCATTTATAGTTACACTACCGTTAATAAAACTAGTTCCATTAGGAGGATTATCTGTAAAAATAACATTGTTAGCAGCAACAGTACCATTGTTAGATATCACAACAGTATAGGTTAAGGTATCACCAACTTCAGCAAAAGCCTTATTGACACTTTTTTGTACATTTAGCTTAGAATCTTCGATTTTTGTGCTAACTTGGTTACTTTCAAAATCTTTTATTATAGGTGGCAATGTTGGTTCAACAATAAATGAACCATTGGCACTTGCAGTATTTATTATTGGATTAGGAACTGGAATTGATTGTACAGTCACCTTAAAAGTTATAATTACAGAACTACCTGCATTAATATTTCCAAGTGGAATTCCTGTACTAGGATTAGATGAAGTAGGAGTTCCATTTATAGTTACACTGCCTGCTACAAATGTTGTGCCATTTGGAGGTATATCTGTTAAAGTTACGTTGTTAGCAGTAACATCTCCATTATTAGTAACAGTTAAGGTGTAGGTTAGTATATCACCTATATTTGCAAATGCTTTATCAACACTTTTGACTACGTTTAGAGAAGTATTTACAAGTTGAGTTATTACTGGATTACTAGTTGAAAGTCCATTAATGTCAGGTCCTTGTGGATTAATGCGGTAGGTGAATGAGGCATTTGCTGTATTTATTGCGGTTGGCGGAGATGGAATTGAGGTAACAGTAACCTTAAAACTTACAGTCTTTGAAGCACCAACTGCAATATTGCCAAGAGGTATGCCTGCAATTAAACTGCCTGGTGTAGGGATACCATCGACTGTAATGCTTCCATTAACAAAAGTTGTTCCAGGAGGAGGGGTATCTTTAAATAATACATTGTTTACAGGAATAGTTCCTGTGTTTGTTACAATTGTAGTATAGGTTATGGTTTCACCTAAAGTAGCAACTGTTCTATCTGTACTTTTTAGTACTTTAAGTTCTGCAAACTCTATTTGAGTTATTACTTCATTACTTTCGGAAAAAGCTTCAAAGGTAGTACCATTATAAATAAATCTGTAGTTAACAGTTGCTTTATTGATAATATCAATAGGGGTAGTTGTGTCATCAACTATAATTTGGAAACTTACAACAACTGTACTACCTGGACTTGGTTGTGGTGGTATATTAGGAAGAGGTATACCAACACTTGGGTCTCCTGCAACTGGAGCAGGTAATCCTGGTGGAACTGCTACAGTAACACTTCCAGGAATAAAAGTAGAACCAGAAGGAATAGGATCAATAAACACAACATTTGTTGCTGTAAGTGTTCCTTTATTAGTTATAGTTATTGTATAGTTTAAAATATCACCAAATGTTGCATAAGATTTATCTACTGTTTTTGTAACTTGAAGATCTGCTCTTTCTAGTGGTATTACGTTGGTTGTAATGCAATGTTGTAATGAAAATGTTTCAGCAAAAATATCTCCAAATGATGAAGAGAAGTCAGCAAGCTTAGTTAGGCCAATTCCAGAAGGAGAATAGTTTGCTGTGAATGTCAAGATAACTCCAGGAGGGACATTTCCTAATGTGGAGCTATTCCATGTTATTGTTTGACCAACAACACTTGAAGGTGGAATTGTAGCATCATTGTTATAAATAACACCAGGGGCAAGGGTTATAGAAAAGCTAGTGTTTGTTGCTATACTTGCGCCAGTATTAACAATTGAAAAAGTTATAGTATTAATAACATTTTGGAATAATGTTGTAGGTGTAAATTCAAGGAACATCAATGGCTTTGATATTGAGAAAAATAGTGAATCTAGAATAAAACGATAATATAAATTTTCCATGTTATTGGTGTATGGTAGAGAAGGACTATAGTCGTGTCCACCCTCGTATATTATTTTACCTGCACCTGCACCATTTTTATAAGGTCCTGCAATCATAAAATCATACTGTTTACCTTTTTCAGTAAAATAAGCTATTATTTGAGTTTGTGGATTAAATATCAGACCAGGACTAAGGTGATATACTGTTTGAAAACTTCCACCTGGAAGTCCTTGAGCACGACCCGTACTAACAGCTTGAGCAGATGGAAAATCAGGCATAGCGACTACAAATGAACTGGTATCGCCACCGTTTTTATCACTTGTTGGGATTCCACCTACAGTTAGAAATGGTCCTGCTGTGTTTTCAATTGATGGAATAGATTCACATGTTGCATGGAGATATCCACCCTGTTTTAAATAGTCGTTTAGTTCTACCTTAAGTCCAGGATCATCCCATGTTGAGGTTCCTGTGTGTGGTGATACAAATATATCATAAGCAATCCTACGACAAGGGAGCATATTGTACCCAAAAAGTGCTCCTTGAGAAATTTCTAATTCACTTAAAACTCCAGGAGAAGAACTTGACCAAATATTTCCGTTAGAATCGGGGATGCCAGCAACATTTAAATAGTTTGTCATTATACTACTATTTGTTGCTTCAACGGCTATTCTTGGAGGACGTGTCATTGTTGAAGCAATATCTGCTGTAAATGGTGCTGTGGCACGATGAACTTTTACATTAGGATTAGCTGTTTGCCAAGCAGTAATGAATGGTAAAGCCTGATTATAATATTGAGAGTCAATAATAAAAGGTCCGCCAGTATAAGAATAGTTTATAATAGGAGTTCCACTTTGAACATCTTGTGCAGTAGCTATAAAATCTGTACCATCGAATGGTTTACCAGGTTTTATTGCCCATTTAACAGGTATTCCATTTCTAAGCAAGTTGTATACTAAACCATAGGCCCTAAACATTCCATTGTTTTGATAGGTTACATCCATTGGAATTATTAAGGTGTTTATTTGAAACGATTCTAAAGGCATTATCTTTACCTCCTTTAACTAAATTAGACATTAAGCTAAAAATTTAACATCAATAAATAATGTTATATTTTTAAAAATAGTTCTTTTATCTATCATTTCAGCGTAAATATCTTCAATATAAGGAGTTACAACTACTTTATTTTTAGATAATAGATTTTTTGTAGATTGTCCATTAATTTCACATGGCACTATAACGAATAGGCTTTTTAATACGTTTTCAAAATGTGCCGCATGAACAGTTTGTGTTGGTTCATCTGCTACATACTTAATTTTTTCTCTAAGTTTTATCTCAATTACAAGTTTACATCCAGAAAGGTATTGACCTTCATTAGATAAAGCAATAGGTGTATCGATTAACTTGATAGATTCAATAACAGCATCAACAGTTACTGATAAAAGCTGTTCCATATCAGGTTTAGGTGATGGTATTGTTATTGTTTCTGGAATAGATAGTTGTGTAAAATATTTTGGGTCCTTTGGAAACGTTGTAGCAATACCTATTCCTTCTACTAAATTTTTAACTGTACTTGCCATATAATAACCTCCCTTCTAACAAAAGTCCGCAGTTAGTAATATAGTTACATTTTTGAATATGCATCTTTTCCCCATTTGTTTAGCATAAATATCTTCTATATATCCATTGATTCTTACAGGAGTTCCCATGATATAGTTTTCAGGCAATACAATATAGGTGCTGAAAGGGACATTAAAGTGTGCTGCATGGACAGTTTGTGTTGGTTCATCTGCTACATACTGTACTTTTTGTTTGAGTTCGCCTTCTATAACAACTTTAAAACCAGAAAGTTTTTGACCTTCTAAGGAGGTCCCTTTAGGTGTTTTAATAATTTTTGTATTTTTAATTACAAGATCACTAATTACCTTAACTATTTGTTCAATATCTGGTTTTGATTCAGGTAAACATAAAGTTTCTTCGACATTAAATTGTTTGAAAACATTAGAAGTTTCAGGTAAATAGTCTGATATTCCTATATATTCAATAAGGTCCTTAACAATACTGGCCATATAATCACCTTCCATAAAATTAATTTTCCTAATATCAATATATGGAGAAAAACAAATTATGACATGAAATAACAAGAAGTATCTAATTTAATAATTAAAAAAGTGGAATAAATTGCATTTTATAAAGTATATATATATCAGTAAAAATATTTTTTGAAATATAATCATTTAAACATGAGGTGTTGAAATGGCAGGTAACAATGCTAAGAATTTAATAAATGATTTGATTGAAGTGATTGGGATAGACGAAGAACTACCAAAATATTCAAGGTATTTTAAACAGTTTCAAGTTCAAGAAGTGTGCAATGTTCCAAATGAAAAGCCAGACATAGAAAAAATATTGCGACTAATAGTTAGTGTTGAAATAATTTTTACCAAAATAATCTCAACATCAAAGGGAGTATCTAATGAAGGTCAAAAACTAACAGGAATAAAATTATTAGTAAGAGGAAAATTAATTCAAAAGCTAGAGTATATTGCTACAGGTCCACAACAGGCAGTTCATGCTGCAGAATTTGAAAACCCCTTTTCAACATATATAGTGTTAGATGAATGTATATTAAATAATGGTACTTTTGAAGTGACACCTTATATAGAAGATATATATATTAAACAAATAGATAAAAGAAGTATATTTAAAAATGTAACTATATTTTTAAATGTGTCACCATCTATTTGTAAAATAAATAGGCATGATTATATTGAAGAAAATTTATTTAGTAGACATAAGAAACACAAACATAATTTATGTACTCCTAAGAATATAAAATATTTTACACAATTTGTTGTTAGTGAATTTGCCGAAGTTCCAACTATAAAACCAGATATAGAACGAGTTATATCCGTTATTGTTGAACCAGAGATAATATCTAAAAAAGTAATAAATACTCCAATGGGTGTATCAATTGAAGGTCAACACTTGTCAGGGAAGAAAATAGTTGTTGAAGTAAAAATTAAACAAAAGATACTCTATGTAGCAAATGTAAAAGAACAACCTGTACATGGTTTCGAAAACGAGTTTTATCAAAGTGCGTATGTAGTAATTCCTAAATATATTGAGGGCACAGATGTTGAGGTTTTATTAAAAAATAATTTATTGCAACCTGTATTAAAATTAGAGGATGTTTATTTTAAACAGATAGATAATCGAAAAATATTTAAAAATATAACATTGTTATTAGAATTCAACTATATACCAACCTATGAAGTATGTTACTGTGAACATAATAATTGTACTTCAAGTAACTTATGGTTAATATACGAAAATGGTAAAAACCCATGTCAAATTACTTTTAATGAAGATAGAAAGTATATAAAACCTTTATGGTCGCCTAACGGTCAAAATATAGCATTTCTTTCACAGCAAGACTCAAAAGAAAAATATATGCTTAGCTATATAAATTTAAAAAGTTTAAAGCAATATCAATTAACATATCCATATGATTTTGATTCTATAACTAGCTTTTCATGGACAGAGGATAGTAGGAAAATTGTGTTTTCAGGAATACAAAATAATTGTAAAGACATTTTTATAATTGATATAGAGAAACTTGAAATAAAGCAATTAACCAAGGGAAAAGGGTTAATGAAAAACTATAAACCTAAATGTTCAAGTGATGATAGTAAGGTTGCTTATTTAAGGTCTATAAATAATATAACTAATATATGGATTATGGATATAAATGGATTCAACAATGTTCAGATAACAAAAAGTGGATATATTAAAGATTTTGAATGGTTAGATGATAATAAAATAGTATATGTTTGGGGTAAGAGTACAACTTCTTCTTCGATGGTTATAGTTGATTTAATGAATTTAGATGTAAACGAAATAAATATACCAGATTATTTGTGTATAAAGAAATGTTTAAAGGCTTCTCCTAATAAAAAATATATAGCTTTTATTGGAGCAAAATTTGATAAAATAAATGCTGATGATATTTATATTTATGATATAAAAAATAAGGCTCTAGTAAATCTAACTGAATATTGTAATGCAGTTGATATTAGTGATTTTGAATGGAAAATAGATTCTAGTAAAATTTATTATTCTGCTAATGAAGAAGTTTTTTATAATTTATACTCTATATCTTTGATTGATTTTTGCAAAACTCAACTTACAAATATAACAGCTTCAAATATTGAGTTAAGTTATAGACCAAGGGTAAAATAATTTTGAGTTATTAAAAATTTTCCTTTTGTTAGTACTTATGAAGGGGATAATAATAATGGGAGTTGTTAGAAATTTTATTGATATAGTAGGCATTACTCCAGAAAACGAACTACCTAATAATTATAAAGGACAAATAATACAACTTACTAACAGTGAGAACATATTTGTACCTGAATCAAAAAAAATAGATACAATATTTCAAATAATAGTAAATAGCGAAATAAAATCAAATAGAATTATTAGTGCACCGTTTGGTAAAATATGTGTTATTGATGGGAAAAAGAAATATAAAATATTTTATTCTTCTATTGGGGAAAGAGGTAAAATTGAGATATCAGAAATAGTTACACCTTTCAATGTTGCTATTAATATGCCACACGAGGACATTATGATAGAAAATATAAAAGTTTATTTGGCTGATGCATATTTTGATAAGATAGATGAAAGAACAATTTATTCATATTGCTTGTTTATAATCGATATTTACTATAACAAAATAATTGACAGCAAAAAAGTAGATTTGAATAATTATAACACTTTAAATACGTTTAATTATCCAAGGATTAATATTTCAAAAGGAAACTATTCTACAAACCAATTATCAATTGAAGTTGCATTTATGTCAGATGATGAAATATAAAAGGGGCTGATAGAATCAGCCCCTTTAGTTTTTGAACTTTATAATAAAAATAGTTCCTTCTCCTACTTTGCTTGTAACATTAATTTCTCCATTATGAAGTTTAATTATTTCTTTAGCGATAGATAGCCCAAGACCTCCTACCCCTTTTTCCTTAACTCTATAAAACCTTTCAAAAATATATGGAAGGTGTTTTTCTTCAATACCTTCACCATCATCTTTTATATTTATTGTAGGTTCATTTACATTGCTTAAAATAATTTCAATTGAGCCATCTTCTTTTGTGTGTTTTATTGAGTTTGAAAGTATGTTCAATATAGCTCTTTCAAGATATTCTCTATCACCATTTATAAAAATATCTTCTCCAAGTAATCTAATATCTCTATTTCCCTTTAGAATCTTTATTTTATCTACAATATCTTTTAACAAGTCATATAGATTTAGTCTTTCAAACTTTAAATCTATGTTACCAGATTCAATTTTAGAAAGTTCAAGGTTTTCGTTAACAAGCCTATTTAATCTCTCAACTTCTTCAATAATATCCTCTATATATTCTTTTCTCTCATCAATGGGAACAATGTCATCATATAGTGCCTCTGCATATCCTTTTATTATTCCAAGTGGAGTTCTAAATTCGTGGGTTACATTTGCAATAAAGTCACGTCTAAGTTTTTCGGTTTTTGATAGATTTTCAGCCATCAAATTTATTGTATTAGATAGTTCTTCAATTTCATCATTTGTAGTAATAGTTAATCTTACATCATAGTTACCATTGGATATCTTTTTTGCAGCATTGTTTATTTCAAGAATAGGTTTGGTAAACCTATTGCTTATAAAAAATGCACCTAAAATTGAAATAACAATTGCAACAAACAAAAGATAGGTAAACTGTTTTGATAAATTTGATACAGTATTTTTTATCTCAATTGCTGGGATATGAATAAAGATAGCTATTGTTGTATTATTAAATTTAGCTGGATATCCAAGTGAAATTATTTTACTTTGTTTTAGCATTACTTCATCTGTGCGATAAACTATTTGTCCGCTTACAACAGTATTTAAATAGCTTTTTTCTATATTAAGTATTTTACCTGTCATACCCATCATATGAGAATATTCTTGAGTAATTAGGTTTCCATTTTCATCATAAATAGATATTTTTGCATTTAAAGTACTTGAAATACGTTGAAGTTGTAGAGTTAGTTCATTTGGATTTGAAATATTCTTTTCAATAATTTGTGCATATGAAATTAGTTTATCTTTTTCAGTTTTTGAATAATATCTGTTTAATATATTACTTTGAATTAATATATTAAAAATTAAGAGAAGGAGCATAAGGAGGCTTGTATATATAAGTAGTTTTAGCTTTATTCCCTTCATTTTTTCACCTCGAATTTGTATCCAAACCCTCTAACAGTTTGAATATAATCACGATATTCACCAAGTTTTTCTCTTATATTTTTTATATGAGTATCAACTGTCCTTAAGTCTCCAAAATATTCATATCCCCAAACAGCATCAAGTATTTTCTCTCTAGATATTGCAACATTTTTATGTTCATATAGATATAAAAGTAGTTCAAATTCCTTTAAAGTTAAATCAATGGGATTACCATTTATTTTGACTTCTCTAGCTGATTTATCTATTGATACTTCTTCTATTTCCTCTGTCTTTTGAACTCTTTTTAAAATAGCACGGGTTCTCGCAACAATTTCTCTAGGGCTAGCAGGCTTTACAACATAATCATCAACACCTAAGTCAAATCCAAATAGCTTATCATCTTCTTCACCACGTGCAGTAAGCATAATAACAGGAACATCACTTTCCTTTCTAATTGCTCTAAGAACGCTCCAACCATCTCGTTTTGGTAACATAACATCAAGTATTATTAGGGAATGAGCTAAGGGCGAGAAAATACCGATTGCTTCCTCTCCATCCTTTGCTTCATCTACAATATATCCTTCATTTTCAAGATATAATTTCAAAACACGTCTTAATTTATCTTCATCTTCAACAATAAGTATTTTACTCATTAAAATCACCACCTAATACTGTTTTAACTATATATTAATATATAAAAATAAAAAAATAAATCATCTTCACAAAATCTACACAAAACTCACATAAATTAATCACAACATGAAAATATAATCAAAGTATAAGATAAATCAATAAAATATTTGGAGGTTGATGATTATGAAAATGAAAAAGATAGCATTAGGACTTTTGGTGACAGGAGTAGTTTCAACAACTGCACTTGCTTATGCAGCAACAAGACCAGTTGATATTGCATCAAAGCTTACAGGAAAAACAGTTGAAACATTATATCAAGAAAGGGCTCAAGGAAAAACATACGGAACAATAGCTAAAGAAGCAGGAAAGCTTGAAGAGTTTAAGCAAGAAATGCTAAAGAGTAAAAAAGAAATCCTAGACCAAAGGGTTAAGGATGGAAGATTAACTCAAGCACAAGCAGATGAAATTTATAACGCAATTAAAAATAACGCAGCAAACTGTGATGGAACAGGAAGTCAAAGATTAGGACAAAAATATGGTGTAGGTTTTGGAAATGGTCAAGGTAGAGGACAAGGAAATGGTACAGGATTAGGACAAGGAATGAGAAGAGGACTAGGAAACGGATACAATAAGTAAGAGGCATATCTTCCAAAACAAGCTGTTGAAATTATATTGAAAAATGGCAAGCCAACAGAAAAGCAAATAGAATACATGAAAACTCATAGTGTAGAAGTGAAAAAATAGGGGCAATCAAAATGTATTTGAGTTTGTGGATGTAAGGGAGAAATATAGAGATGAAGTATTTAGACAAATTTTTAGAAAGCAAATAAGTTATAAACGAATGTTAAATGAGTAGTTTATGAGTTGTGGTAGAAAACTTTCTACCACAACTCATT
>JAOAFH010000161.1 GCA_026416355.1 Clostridiales bacterium
GAGAATGGAAGAAGGATAATGGAGATATAAAAGGCACTGTTTAGGCTATATGCCTAAACAGTGCCTTAATCATACCTTAAACTTCCCTACAAGTTCCATCATGTTTTTGCTCATGTCGTTTAGCTGCTGAACAGATTCTGCAAGGCTCTCGGAGGAACTACTCATTTCTTGAGTTGAAGCTGCAATTTCTTCAGCAGAAGCAGAAACTTCTTCAGATACTGCAGAAGCAGACTCAATCTTATTTAATATATTATCCTTATCGTTGTTTAGCTCCTCAATAGATTTTGTTGTTACAGCCATCTTAGGTGCTATCTCATCTACTGCATTAGTAATAGATTTAAATGATTCAATAGCAGTGTATATATCCTTCATTTGGTTTTCAAGTTCTTTCTTCATAACCTCTGTTGTATTAACCATTACACTTGTATCCTTTGATACCTCAGATAACAGATTTGCAATGTTTTCAGATGAAACCTTACTTTGTTCTGCAAGTTTTCTTATTTCATCTGCAACAACTGTAAAGCCACGACCAGCTTCTCCAGCCCTAGCTGCTTCGATTGCAGCATTTAGAGCAAGTAAATTAGTTTGCTCTGCAATACTATTTATAAGGTTAGTTATTGCATTTATCTTTGTAATGTTAGTTCCAACTTCCTGTGATTTTGAAACTAAATCATTAAATGACACATTAACATTTTCAATTGATTTAACGGCATTTTCCATGTCATTGTTACTCTTATCTGCCATATCTTTAATAGTATTTGTATTTAGCTCAACATCCTTAATAAGTTCAACAATGTTTTCAAGTTTTGCGCTAAACTCATGTATAATAGTTGTTATGTCTGATAAATCCTCTGCTTGTGTTACAGAACCTCTTGCAACTTCATTTGTAGCAGCATTTATATTTTGGCTAGATGCATACATTTTTTCTGAAACAGATGATAAATAATCTGTTTGTGCACCAATGTTATCGGCACTTTGCTTAATATCCCCTATAATTTTCTTCATTGTATTTCTCATAGATTCAATAGCCTTTGCCATTTTTCCAAGCTCATCTTGTCTATTAAGAAGCTTGTCAGAAGTTTCTTCACTTAAGTTTCCTTGAGATATTTCATCAAGCTCATTTATTGCAAGTCCAATTGGTGTTGAAAGTGATTTTGCAACAAAAATCATAAATATAGCTCCAAGTATTATAAATGCAATTGATGCAATTGCTATCCATATTTGTAGAGTTGTAAGTTCCTTTAGAATTTCCTTTTTCTCAATCATAATACCAATTGCCCAATCAGTATTTTTAATAGGAGCATAACCTACATACTTGCTAACACCTTTATATACATATTCACCTGAGCTAGTTTCTTTATTAATCATTTTCTTTTCAATTTCTGCAAGTGCCTTTAGGCTAGAGTCTTTCTTGGATTCTTCAATTGGGTTATACATATCAAAAACAAGTTGTTTATTGTTATGTGCTATAATTGTTCCCTTGTTGTCTATAATAAATGCTTGTCCTGTTTTACCTAATTTAATACTGTTAGAGTAATTGCTTATTTCATCACCACTTCTTGCAGCACTAACGCATCCAATAACTGTTCCACTTGAGTTTTTAATAGGAACTGTATATAAAACTATCATGCTTTTGTCTGTTTTACTTATAATTGGGTCAGATATATTTTTAATTCCTGACATAGCCTTTTTAAAGCTGTCTTGATCAGCTATATTAAAGCTGTTTCCATCTGTATCTGTTAAATTACCTTTTGAATCAACAAAGCTAACTCCTAAGTAGTTATAACTCTTTTTTACTTCTGCTAGTAAATTTAGCTTTTCGCTTAAAGGAACTGTTTCGTCCTTTAAAATTTTGTTTTCAGAAACGACTTCTAGAATAGTTAGGTTTGTGTTGATGGCATTTTCAACAGATGATGCCGCTTCCTTTGCAATCTCAGGTAGATTCATATTAACAGTTTTGACTAAAGCATTTTTTGATATAAACATTGATGTCAATGCAAGCCCTACTGAAATAATTAAAATAAGTGCAGTAGATGTTAGAATAAGCTGTTGTTTCAAGCTTTTGAATTGAAATTTTTTCAAAATAAAATCCCTCCTAGTGTAGTGTGCAAACGATATTATATCATGGATTTTTTAAATAAACTATAACTTTTATTAAAATTATGTTAAAAAAGCAAATAAACCTAAGGTTTATTAACCTTAGGTTTATTTGTTATAACAACTCTAGCACTTCATCTCCATGCTTTTCTGGAGACACCTTTGGGACTGCTGCCATAATATTAAAGTCTTCATCAATTACATAGGTGATTCTTTTCACACCCATATATGTTTTGCCGTACATCTTTTTTTCTCCCCATGCATCATAAAGCTCACATACCTCATGGGTTTCATCTGATAAAAGATAGAATGGGAGATTGTGCTTTTCTTTAAATTTTTGGTGAGATTTTATGCTGTCGGGGCTTATTCCTATAACAACAGCTCCTTTATCTAATATTTCTTGATATATGTCTCTAAAACTACATGCTTCTTTTGTGCATCCAGGGGTATTATCCTTTGGATAGAAGTAGAGTACAATCTTTTTGCCTTTAAAGTCGGACAGTTTAATAATATTGCCATCAACATTTGGTAAGCTAAAATCTATTGCCTTATCGCCAACGTTTAGCATATAAATCACCTCGTAGAATGTTTTATCTAATTATATCGCATAAATTATAAACAGTAAATAATAATTATTTATAAATAAATAGTATTAAAACCAAAAGCATTAACACTAGTATTAGTGTTTGCATATCATAGAAATGAAGTAATTTTTAAGAGTGGTTATATGGGTAAATATTTTATATGTCCTTTTATTTCAATGGATGAGTTAGAAAAGCATAAAGATGAGTTTAAAGTTCTAACTAGAAATCAGGAGAACAAGGTATTTAATGCACAAATTTTAGACTTTAAACAAGGGGATGTAAATGGAGATGGAGTAGTGGACAATGTATTTTTAATAGGTAACAAGCCATATGGAGATGAAAGTCCCTTTTTAGACAACATAACTTTAATCATTCAGTGCGGTAGAACACAAAGGTTTACAAGGGTTAATTTGAAAAACAATGCAGGATATAATCCAACCATTTTTCTAGGGAACTTTACAACAGATAGATCAAAAGAAATTTTAATTACAATTGACACAGGGGGAAGTGGATGAACCATATATAGCTATGTTTATTCATTCTTAAACAACGATTTAAAGAAGATGTTTGACTCAGATAAGTTTAATGAGGAATATCAGTATAGAATAACTTATAGGGACAACTACAAGGTGGATGTAATAAGCAAAAATGTAGGATATAAATATACTTTAGATATTGAGTATAAGGGAAAAGAATATTTATCAGAGATATATGATGAAAATGGAAAACTAAAGGAGCCAATTGAAGGGTTTGCTAGACCACTTGGGGGACTTTATCCTGTTGATTTAAATAGGGATGGAATTTTAGAACTATATGCAGTGCAAGGCATATCAGGAAGATATGGGGCAGACGGTTTAGGTTTTGCTGAAAATATTTTGAGGTGGGATGGCAAGAAATTCATAACCGACAGGCAATATGTATCTATATTTGGTAGTGAGTTTTAGCAATATAGTTATATCCATACCTTAGTATGAATATAATTTACTAAAATTTTATATGGAGGTATGGAATTGAAAAATAACAGGGTGGATTACAATAAGGTTATATATTATATTGGAATGGTTTTGTTTATATTAGGTGTAATAATTTTAGCACTTAAACTGACAATAGATTTGATAATGTAATTATTACAACAGCAGCAGGGAGGGGAACGTATGGAAAAAAAGGAATTAAGCGATTATCTTAAAAACCTAGAAGAACTCAAAAACATAACTGGTGAGCTAAAGAAGATAAATGAAGCTCTAAGACCACAGAAAAAAACAGACTGGAACACTCCACTAATGTATGCAGTTTTAGCAGCAGGGCTCATTTTTGCACTATATTTTATACAAAAGATGTTAATAGATATAGGATTATGATTTATACAAATTTGTAATTTATATTGAATAATTTTATTAACGGGAGTAGAATAATAAAGAAATATATTTTTGAGGCCTTGATTTATTCAAGGTCTCGTCTACTTTTTGGGCAAGTTAAATTTATAACAAAAGAAGAGGGAGATGGAAAAATGAATGCAGTTCAATTAATTTCGCTAGGAGTATTCTTGGTTACTTTTATCTTAATTGTCAGCGAAAAAATCAACAGAACAGTGGCTGCAATGCTTGGAGCAATGGTTCTTCTTGTGATAAAAATAATCACCCAAGAAAATGCAGTAGAATTTATTGATTACACTACTGTTGGAGTTTTAGTTGGTATGATGATAATTGTCTCTATTATTAAAAGAACTGGGCTCTTTCAATATCTTGCTATAAAAATGGCCAAGCTATCAAAGGGTGACCCAATGAAAATAATAATAGTATTTGGTATAATGACAGCAGTTTTATCGGCATTTTTAGATAACGTAACTACTATACTATTAATGATACCAGTAACACTTGTTATATCAAAACTTCTAAAACTAAATCCTATTCCTTTTATTATGACAGAAGTTTTATCATCAAACATTGGTGGTACAGCAACTTTAATATGTGACCCACCAAACATAATGATAGGTT
The DNA here is from genome assembly GCA_026416355.1 of Clostridiales bacterium. GTDB lineage: Bacteria > Bacillota > Clostridia > Clostridiales > Caloramatoraceae > Thermobrachium. Next base: position 4,676 of record JAOAFH010000161.1, read on the forward strand.
CTGAAGCTGGAATTGGTTTTCTAGACTTTATTGTTAATCTATCACCTGTTATAATCGTTATTTTGATTATGACTGTTTTTGTTATGAGATTTATTTACAAAAAAGAGCTTGTTGTTGAAGAAAAATTAAAAAGTGAAATAATGAAACTAGATGAGTATAGTGCAATTACAGATAAAACACTTTTAACAAAGAGCTTAATTGTTCTTGGGTTAGTTATTTTAGGATTTTTCATGCATGAGCATTTAGGATATGAGTCATCAACAGTTGCGCTTTCTGGGGCAACAGTACTACTTTTAATAAGTGGTGTTGAACTTGATGAAATATTAGTAGAAATAGAATGGCCTACTATATTCTTCTTTATTGCCCTATTTACAATAGTAGGAACACTTGAGGAAGTCGGAGTAATTTCAATGATGGCTAAAGGTATAGTTAGTTTGACAAAAGGAAACCTATTATTAACAGGACTTATAATACTTTGGGCATCGGCAATTTTATCAGCATTTTTAGATAACATTCCATTTGTTGCAACAATGATACCACTTATAAAGGGAATGGGTGCCATGACTTCAATGAATATAATGCCTCTTTGGTGGGCACTATCACTTGGTGCATGTCTTGGAGGTAATGGAACATTAATTGGTGCTTCCGCAAATGTAGTAACTGTTGGTATAATGGAAAAGGAAGGATATAAAATAACATTTAAAGACTTTTTAAAAGTAGGTTTTCCAATGATGATACTATCAATAATAGTATCAACAATATATTTAGTAATTTTTAAATTACATTAAAATGGGGGGATA
>JAOAFH010000002.1 GCA_026416355.1 Clostridiales bacterium
AGATGTGTATAAGAGACAGGCTGAATGTCCTTTATATTTTTCCTCAACTTCACTTGAAACTATAAAGAACATAATAAGCGCTCCTACCCACAATGATAGTGGTATAAAGTATGGTGCAAAACCTGTTCCATAATCTGGTACATGGTTAATTGGTTGTTCATCTAATTTCACAGGTTCTGACATAAACTTTGACATATCGTCTGATGTAAACTTTAATTTATTATTTATTTCATCATAACCGTCATTTAGACCATTCTTTAATTCCTCTGTTCCATCTGCTAGCTTTACAAGACCATCATTTAGTTTTGTTGATCCATCATAAAGCTTTAATGTTCCATCTGCTAGGCTAATTAACCCATCATTTAGTTTAAATGAACCATCCTTTAATTTAGTTGATCCGTCCTTCAATGTACTTGTTCCATTCTTCAATTCATTTGACCCTACATATAATTTTTCAAGTCCATCACTTAGCTTTCCTGTTTTTTGAGTTGCTGTATTTAATCCATCACCTATTTTATCTGCTCCTGCCTTTAGCTCATCAGTACCTGCTGCAATTTGAGAAATTCCTGTATTTGCTTGATCTAAGCCATCCTTTAATGCTGTTGAACCATTTTTTGCATCATTTAAACCAGCAAGTAATGCTGAAAGTCCTTCAACAGATGCTTTTGATGTATCTGCTACTTGCTTTGTCCCTGCTGCTACTTGCTTTGCCCCAGATGCAAGTTGTGATGTTACTTGAGTTAAATTTGTTGCTCCAACTGCTGCCTCTTTTAGTGGTTGTGCAACAGAACTTTTTAAATTTTGGGCTTGTAATCCAGCCAATATTAGTTTTGCTTCTTCATATCTTCCTGCATCCATTAATGCTTTTGCATTATCAATTGCATCTGAAACATTTTCAATTCCTGTTGCAGCTGAATTAAGTTTATTTGGCATATCCATATTAGCTATATTAGTGTTTAATTGTTCTAAACCATCTGCTACTTGTTTAGAACCATTTACTAATTGAGTTATTCCTTCTTGTCCTGACTCAAGAGATGCTTTAAATTGTGAAACTTTGTTGTAAATCTCACCTAAACCGCCTTCTAACTTAGTCGCTCCTTCATATAGTTTTTGTAATCCTGCATTAGGTCCAAGTTGTTTTATACCACTAATTAGTTTATCAAATCCTAATGTAAAACTATTTTGTCCATCCTTCAAAGCAAATAATCCGTCTGTCAACTGTTTTGATCCATCACTTGCTGTTTTTAAACCTTGCTTTAATGCATCTGCTCCATTATCAAGCTTTAAAGCACCTTCATCTAATGTAACAAGTCCATTCTTTAGTTGGTTAGAGCCTTCTTTTAGTTTACCTGCACCTTCATTAGCTGTCTTTAAACCATTTTTTAACTCGTATGAACCATCTCTTAGCTTTATAGCTCCATCATTTAGTTCTGTGGTTCCATCCTTTGCTTCCTTCAAACCATCCTTTACATCATAAAGGCTATCGATTACAACTTTAGATGCTTCTTCTGTAATTGATTTAGCAACTTCATCCTTTAGTTCAAGCATTACTCTTGATGATACTTGAGCCGCTAAAAAATTCTTTTTCTCGTTTGGAATGTAGACTAAATGTGCTTTGTCTACTTTACCATCTGAAGTATCAGTAATCCTCTTTGAAAAATCCTCTGGTACAATTACTACTGAATAATATCCTTCATTATTTAGCCCATCCATCGCTTTGTTATAGTCTACAAACTCCCATTTTATCTTCGTATTGTCCCTTAGTTCATCTACCAAGTCATTGCCATAGTTTACATTTTCGCCATCCTTTACACTGCCCTTATCTAAATTAACCACAGCTACAGGCATTTTATCCAATTTGCTGTATGGATCCCAAAAGGCATAAAGATAAAGATAACTATAAAGCAACGGCATCAATGCAACTACTATAACAGCAACTCTGTTAAATCGGTTGGTAAATAGTTCTTTAATGTCCTTAATGGCAATCTTTAAAGCCCTCATAATGTCACCTCCTTATTTATACTGACTAGTATAATAATAATACTTTTGTACTGACTAGTCAATATATTTTTGAACCAATTAGTATAAATTATTTATGTATTTTTTGTTAACAAGCAAATAAAAATAGCCACTGATATTATAGTAATACCAATGACTATTTTTATTATTTAAGACTATATATTATGGCTATTTTCTCCCTATTCCCCTCATCATAAATTCTATTGTTTCTTCTATCATTTCATTTTTATCTCTTTCCTTGTGAATTAAACTATACACAACTGTTGACGCCATAACACCAAAAAAGTTATATGCTTTAACCTCAATGTCATTTCCATCCACATATCCAGCTTCTGCAGCTTCTTTTAGATAACCTTCAATAAGCTTGAAGTATCTTCCAAGAACATCTCTAAGCTGATTTTGCCTTTCCTCATCTCCCCACATTTGACTAAGAATTGTTTTAAAAAACTCAATATATTTTATTACTAAATCGAGTTGTACTTTACATACCATTCTCAACTTTTCAATTGGACTGTCTAAATGCTCTGTCTTATCTTTTATTTCATCTTCAACCATTCTTAATCCTTCATCAATTATGAATTTAAATATATCTTCCTTACTTTTAAAATGATAATATAAAGTTCCTTTAGCTACTCCTGCAGTTTCTGCTATTTCATCCATAGTCGATTTATGATAACCCTTTTGTGAAAAGGCTTTTATTGCTGCTTCAAATATTATTTTTTTTGTCTTATTCATAGTTACACCTCTTCCTTTGTAATCTAATTAAATTATTACATAAATATTAAACTTAGACAAGATAGTATAAAGTTTTTTATTATTCTAAAGTATCATTTTTGTTATTTATTCTTGTTACAACAAATATAATTTATTAGATTATTTTAAACGAGGGGGGAAGGAGGTATTTCACTTCCGATAAATTATGTTGTATATATTTATATCATTTTTGCTTTTACTTAGTTCTGCCTTCAGTTACATATCAACCAATTTTAATAACATCAAATGCCAATATATTGTTAACATTCCTAATAATTATACCATATATAGTTCAGACAACGAAGAATTTTACATAAAATATATTTATGGTAAATTAAATACAAAACCAAATACCTCATCTAATTCACAAGTTAGCAAATCAATTAAAAGCAAAAATAATAATCAAATAACCAATCCTAACATGTCTCAAAAAAAAGTTTACTTAACCTTTGATGATGGTCCAAGCAAACTTACACTTGAAGTTCTTAAAGTTCTAGATGAACATCAAGTTAAAGCTACATTTTTTGTTGTTGGAAGTAAGTGCGAATCTTATCATTATGTTATTAATAAGATTAAATCAAGTGGACATGCTCTTGGCCTTCATTCTTACTCACACAACTATTCTATTCTTTATTCTAACTTTGAAAATTTCTATAATGAAATGAAAAGAACTCAGGAGATAATTAAAAATATCACTGGAGATGAAGTTAATATTATACGATTTCCTGGTGGAAGCTATAAGCGTTTAAATAAGGATTTCTATAATTATCTCGAAAACCTAAACTTTAAAATATATGACTGGAACTTATCCTGTGGTGACGGAACATCGCCTACCCCTTCATCAGAACAAATGTTTATAAATTCAACAGAAAATTATAATAAATATAAGGATATTATTCTTCTCATGCACTCTAGAGATACAGATAAAAATACGCTGGAAACGCTACCTAAAATTATTGAGTTTTATAAAAGCAAAAATTATAAATTTGAAGTAATAACAAAGGAAACACCTGAATATATTTTTCCTTTTAAGTAGGTTTTATACCTACTTTTTTTGTAACCAAAATTCACTTTAACTCATAGATTATTATTAGAAATCGATAATTTCAAAATGAAAGAAGGTGAATCTTGTGGATATATCAAATTTATTATCATACTGCCCAACTGGACCAAATACAAATAACAATACTTTAATATGGTTCCTAATTTTATTTATCATATTAGGGTATGGAGATCAGGGATATGGATGCTGCAAAAAGAAACATCGTAAACATGACTGTGGCTTCTTTGGTGATGGCTTCTTTACTCTACTAATTTTAGCATTAATATTCCTGCTTTCCAAATCCCCATGTAATACCACAACTCCATGTTAATTAAATGAATAAAGGGGGGTTTGTCATGGCAAAGAAATGTTGTGGTCTAGACAATATGTGCAGCTTAATCGTTCTTCTACTAGTTTTATTACAATTTGGTAAAAGAACACCTGGATGCCACGGTGATGGCCCAGTAGACAACTTTGGATTTGGAACAACTATTGACAACAGCGTTCTATTTGTAATTGCTCTTTACTATCTAATCTGCTGTGGCTGTGGCAAGAAGTAATAGGATGCTACTAATATTAGAAGCATGTGGGGATGGGTAACCATCCCCATACATAAATAATTTAAGGAAGTGATTCAATGGGTCATCACAAAAAACATCACAAACATAGACGCGATAATGAAAATCTAGTTGATTTAAACCAAGTTGATATGTCCCAATTACAAAATATGATACAAAATATTGATATGAACCAATTGAGTTCTATGTTATCAAATTTATCTGCCAATCAACCAAGTAACAACATACCACCAATGTTTAATAATAATATGAATAACAACAATTTATTATTAATTTTATCCACATTAAGACAATTTTTACCTAGAGATAGACAAAGGATGATTGATAGAATATTAGAAAGTTTTTCAAACATAAATTTCTAAAAAAAGCTATGGCGAAATTAGCCATAGCTTTTTTATACCCCTATATTCACATTTGCAACCTTAACATAAATCATAATTGCAGTAGAAAGTAAATTAAAAATAAAATGGTTTACAACTGCTGCTCTGTATCCATATTTATCATAGAATCTACAATTTATAAGCCCTAAAGTAAAAGTAGCTAATGAGCTAATAAGATTAAAGTGAAGTAGCATAAATAGTGCACTAGATAAAATTGCAGCCATAAGTTTACTAACCTTTTTACATAACCCCCTATAAATTATATGCCTAAATACATATTCTTCAAGTACAGGTGCAAAAACTACTGCTATCAGTGATAGCCAAATGGTTTGTATAGCTCCTGCTTCAAAAAACATATTGGTTATTTGTTGAGCCTCTAATTTATATCCAAAGCTTTGTATAACTATTCCTATAAAAACAGTTATTATTGTTATAATAAATCTAAATGAAAGGCTATATAAAATAACTTCAAATTTGTTTCTTCCAAGGGGTCTTGTTAAACTGCTAAATTTATTTTCTCTCTTTCTATTTTCTCTAATAAGAATTATAAATACCAATAAAAAAGGTAATAGATTTTGCGTAAATAATGTAGATAAAATATAAATTATAAATAAAAGAAACAACACTATCTGATTTACCTTTTCCTTAAGATATTTCCTAAAAATAATCCATGGTGGAACAGCTAAAATCAAAATAATAGAAACCTCTTTTAAAATATCAATAAATAAATCCATTTTTTAATCCCCCATTAATTAATTATGAGGTCTGTCCACTTAATTATAGAAAAATCAAATTAAGTTGTACATAGAAAGTAAGAGCTATTAAACAATTAAAGAAGTATATTGATAAAAACATTAGAACCTCTAATTTTCTTTATAAAATATCCTAATACTTCGTCATTGTTAATAGCTCTAATGCTATATACGATATTTTGACAGCCCCTATTTATTCACAACATCAACATATCCACAAGCTGTTTTTATAATCTCCCAAAGTTCTTCTTTGCCTTGCTTTGTTTGAGATGAAAAGGCTATAAACTTATCATTTGCAGTTAAGTTAAGCGCTTTTTTTACCATTGGTACATGTTTCATCATTTCATTTTTACTTAATTTATCTGCTTTTGTTGCTACAACTACTATATCTTTACCACTGTTTCTCATCCACTCAAGCATAAGCTTATCATCATTAGTTGGCTCATGCCTTATATCTACAAGCAAAATTACAGTTTTAAGCTCCTGCCTATTGTTTAGATAACCCTCAATCATACCAGACCATTTCTTTTTTTCTTCCTTTGAAACCTTTGCATAACCATAGCCTGGTAAGTCTACTAAATAGATAGCATCATTTATATTATAGAAGTTTATTGTACGAGTTTTACCTGGTGTACTACTCGTTCTTGCTAATGAACGTCTGTTCACCAGTGTATTTATCAATGATGACTTGCCTACATTTGACCTTCCTGCAAAGGCAACCTCTGGATATCCCTCTTGGGGATACTGCTCTTTAGTTGCAGCTATACAAGCAATTTCTGCTTTTCTTATTATCATACCTTACCTCCTAAGTGCAATGTTGAGTACTTCCTCAACTCTTTCTACAAAAATAAATTCAATTTTCTTCTTTATGTTTTCTGGAACCTTTTCAATGTCCTTTTTATTGTCCATAGGAAGTATTACTGTTCTTATTCCTGCTCTATATGCTGCAAGCGATTTCTCCTTTACTCCACCTATTGGTAGAACCCTTCCTGTTAAAGTAATCTCTCCAGTCATAGCTATATCACTTCTAACAGGAACTTTTGATAGTGCTGAAACCATTGCAGTAATCATTGTAACACCTGCTGATGGTCCATCCTTTGGAACAGCTCCCTCTGGTACATGTATATGCAAATCTATATTTTTATAAAACTCTTCATCACTGTTAAATTCTTTTGCATGAGAACATACCAAACTATATCCTGCCCTTGCAGATTCTTTCATAACATCACCTAGTTTACCTGTTAATTCAAGCTTTCCTGTCCCTTGCATTGGAATAACTTCAACAGGTAATGTATCTCCACCATAGGCAGTCCATGCTAATCCCATTACAACACCTATTTGATCCTTCTTATTCATTTCTTCATACTTATATCTTGGAGCTCCTAAATATTTTTGAAGATTTTGTTGTGTAATTTTTATGCTCTTTTTATTGTTTTCTAATATTTCAATTGCAGCTCTTCTACAAACCGTTCCTACTTTTCTCTCTAAATTTCTAACTCCTGATTCCCTTGTATAAAGGTTTATAATATCCTTAACAGCCTTATCGCTTATATTAAGTACTCCCTCAGGTATACCATTTTCTTTTATTTGTCTTGGTATTAGATAGCTCCTACATATATTAAGTTTTTCTTCATCTGTATAACCTGATAGCTCAATTACCTCCATTCTATCAAGCAGAGGTCTTGGTATTGTATCTAATGTATTTGCTGTAGTTATAAAAAGTACCTTTGATAGATCAAATGGAAGTTCTAAATAGTGATCTCTAAAGCTATGGTTTTGTTCAGCATCTAATACTTCTAAAAGTGCATCAGCAGGATCACCTTTAAAATCAGAGCTCATTTTATCAATCTCATCTAATAGGAATACTGGATTTTTTGAGCCTGCTTGTTTCATTCCATTTATTATTCTTCCTGGCATTGCACCTATGTATGTTCTTCTATGTCCCCTAATTCCAGCTTCGTCCCTAACTCCACCTAGAGACATTCTAACAAACTTTCTTCCTAATGAGTTTGCAATTGAACGAGCAATAGATGTTTTACCAACTCCTGGAGGACCTACTAAACATAAAATAGGTCCCTTCATACTTTTGTTTAATTTAGTAACAGCCAAGTACTCTAGTATTCTTTGTTTAACATCCTCTAGTCCATAGTGCTCTTTTTCTAAAACTTCTCTAACTTTTTTCATGTCTTCTGTATCCTTGGTTTCTTTACTCCAAGGTAAATTTACTACCCAATCTAAGAAGGTTCTAATAACTCCTGATTCAGGTGATTGTGCACCTAGTTTTTCCATTCTTGAAAGTTCATACAGTGCCTTTTCCTTAGCCTCTTTTGGCATCTTTGCCTTTTCTATTTTTTTCTTATACTCCTCAACTTCTGCTTGAATACCATCTCTATCACCTAATTCTTCTTGAATAGCCTTTAGCTGCTCTCTTAGGTAATATTCCTTTTGCATTTTATCTATTTTCTTTTTTACCTTAACACTTATTTTTCTCTCAATCTTTAAAATCTCAATTTCTCTTACTAAAATCTCTAATAATTTTGTTAATCTTTCCTTAGGCTCTATTGCCTCAAGTAGCTCCTGTCTGTTTTCTTGCTTTAATACTAAATATGAAGTAATAACATCAGATAATTTACTTGCATCTTCTATGTCAACTACTGTTGCTATAACATCTTCAGGTATTGATGGATTAAGTGATATGTACTCTTCAAATTCATCTACAACTTTTCTCATTAAAGCTTCTATTTCAACATTTACATTAACCTTTACCTCTTCAAAAACTAATGCTTTTGCCTCAAAGTATGGCTCTGTTTGAGTAAACTCAGTAACCTCTGCTCTATTAACACCTTCTACCAATACACGAATAGTATCCCCTGGTAGCTTTAATATTTGTTTTATCTTTGAAACAGTTCCTATTCTATATATATCTTCAAATGTTGGATCTTCTATCTTTAAATCTTTTTGTGTTACCAATAATATTGTTTGATCATTTACCATTGCTTCTTCTAGTGCCAATATTGACTTTTGTCTACCAACATCAAAATGTAAAACCATATGTGGAAATATTGTAAGTCCCCTAAGAGGTATAAGTGGCAACTTTACTTCTGTCATAATATTCAACTCCTTTCACTGGGAATACCGATTAATATATTATACCTTATTATATACAAATTTTTCAACTTATCTTTTGTATAACAAAGATAAAGGTATGCTTGTGCATTATGCATACCTTGATATATTAATATAATACATTTTTTATCTTTTTGCAAATATTATACAATGATAATTTTATTTATTACATTCTTATGCTAAAACTTAATTTAAGCTAACTTATTTAAATTACTTGCTGTCAAAATATCTACATTCGGTACACCATTTTCAAAAACAACTTTTTTGTTTTCAAAAATTATAGCTTCTTTTATAACTTCATCAATTGTTTCTACTGGAATAACCTCAATATCATAGTCTTTAAATGTTTCTTGATAATTATCCTTTGGTATTAAAACCTTTTTAACTCCTGCTCTTTTAGCTGCTTCTATTTTAGCAAGAATTCCTCCAACAGGCTTAACTAATCCTCTTATAGAAATTTCACCTGTCATTGCAACTTCATTGTTAACGGGCTGCTTTGTTATTGCACTAAAAATAGCAGTTGTAATTGTTACACCTGCCGATGGACCATCAACAGGCATTCCACCTGGAAAATTTATATGTATGTCATACTGTCTTGCTTCTATATTAAAATATTTTCTCAAAACAGTAATAACATTTTCAACGGAACCTCTAGATGTACTCTTTCTCTTAAACTTTTTGCCATAGCTTCCTGTTTCTTCTTCATCAATTATTCCATTTACTATAACTTTTCCTGTTAACCCTTCTTGTTTTATAGCAACAGCTTCAACTTCTATTAATGTTCCCATATTAGGACCATATACTGCAAGACCATTAGCAAGACCAATATGTGATTCATTTTCAATCTTCTTATCAGGCCTTGGTGTATAGTTTCCACTTTCTATTACCCATTCAACATCATCTGAAGTTATATTGTTCCTTTTTTCATTTAGTGCTATTCCACCAGCTATTTGTACTATATTAACTGCCTCTCTGCCATTTGTAGCATACTTGCTAACTAATTTTGCAGCTGATTTCTCTATTTCAAATCCACCTTTTTTGGCAGCATTAATTGAAATCTTTTCTATTTCATCAGGTGTTAGTGCTCTAAAGAATATTTCAACACATCTTGAACGAATTGCAGGTGGTATATCCTCAGGATTTTTAGTTGTAGCACCTATTAACCTAAAATCTGCAGGCAGACCATTTTCAAAAATATCTCTAATATGTACAGGTATATTAGGGTCTTCTGAAGAATAATAAACACTATCTAAATATACTTTTCTATCCTCTAAAACTTTAAGAAGTTTATTCATTTGGATTGGGTGTAGTTCGCCTATTTCATCTAAAAATAATACACCACCATGTGCTTTGGTAACAGCACCTGGCTTTGGCTGTGGTATTCCTGCAACACCAAGAGGACCTGCACCTTGATATATAGGGTCATGAACAGAGCCTATAAGAGGATCTGCAATTCCCCTGTCATCAAATCTAACGGTAGTCGCATCCACCTCAACAAACTTTGCATCTTCTTTAAATGGCGAAAGAGGGTTTTTCTTGGCCTCTTCAAGCACCAATCTCGCTGCTGCAGTCTTTCCAACACCAGGAGGCCCATATATAATTATATGCTGTGGATTTGGTCCACATAGTGCTGCCTTTAGCGCTAATATACCTCTTTCTTGTCCTATTATCTCCTCAAACTTTTTAGGTCTAGTTTTTTCTGATAATGGCTCTGTTAAACTTGTTGTTCTCATTTTATAGAGTTTTTCAAGTTCTTTTTTGCTTTCTTTTTCGATATATACTTTACTGCTTTGCTGATTTTTTAAAGCATTATAGAAATAAAGCCCTATTATTGCAGTAAAGATTAAATTTACAACCACTAGCAGCTGAGACGCATATGCCATAAACATCCCTCCTTTTATTTACCAATAGTATGTGCTTTTTTTTACTTTTTATTCAAAAAAATGAAAAGTGGCTATAAATTAGCCACTTTTATGAAACTATTTCACTTTTTAACTTTCCCTTTTTAGAAGAAGTTTTTTTTACCTTCTTTAAATTTTCACCTACTATTAGTGTTGGAGGTTGTTTCTTTTCCACAGTATCAAGAGTAATAACACACTTAGCTATGTCATCTCTTGATGGAATTTCAAACATAATATCTAGCATTATCTCTTCAATAATTGCTCTAAGTCCTCTTGCACCAGTCTTTCTCTTAATTGCTTCATCGGCTATCTTAAGTAGTGCTTCTCTTTCAAACTCAAGTTCAACACCATCTAGCTCAAATAGCCTTTGATATTGTTTTACAAGTGCATTCTTAGGTTCAGTTAATATTCTAATTAAAGCTTCTTTATCAAGTGAATCAAGTGTAACTACTATCGGAACTCTTCCTACAAATTCTGGTATCATACCAAACTTCAATAAATCTTCAGGAAGGATGTTTTTTAGTAGTTCACCTACATTTTTTTCAACCTTACTTTGTATTTCTGCTCCAAATCCCATTGAATTTGTATGCATTCTCTTTTCTATTATCTTTTCAATACCATCAAATGCACCACCACATATAAATAGAATATTGCTTGTATCTATTTGTAAAAACTCTTGATGTGGATGCTTTCTTCCACCTTGTGGTGGAACATTGGCAACAGTTCCTTCTAAAATCTTTAAAAGTGCCTGTTGAACTCCTTCTCCTGAAACATCTCTAGTTATAGATGGGTTATCTGACTTCCTTGCAATTTTGTCTATTTCATCTATATAGATTATTCCTTTTTCAGCTCTTTCTATATCATAGTCTGCGTTTTGAATTAGCTTTAAAAGAATATTTTCTACGTCTTCACCAACATAACCAGCTTCAGTTAAAGTAGTTGCGTCTGCAATAGCAAAAGGCACATTAAGCATTTTAGCAAGTGTTTGTGCAAGTAATGTCTTTCCTGAACCTGTTGGACCTAAAAGTAATATATTACTTTTTTGAAGTTCAACATCTTTATTTTTAATTTTAGGTGAGTTTATTCTTTTATAGTGGTTGTATACTGCAACTGCCAATGATTTTTTAGCAGCATCTTGGCCTATAACATATTGGTCAAGGTGCTCCTTAATTTCCTTTGGCTTTGGTAAATCAGTATATTCAACTTCTTGTTCTTCAAATAACTCTTCTTCTATAATTTCTGAACAAAGATCTATACACTCATCGCAAATGTATACACCTGGTCCAGCAATTAACCTTTTTACTTGTTCCTGTGTTTTACCGCAAAAGGAACACTTTAATTGTTTTTTGTCATCTATTTTTGGCATTGTCACACCTCGCATTACTTACTCTTCTTTGTTATAACATCATCTATAATGCCATATGCCTTAGCTTCCTCTGCTGACATAAAATAATCTCTTTCTGTATCTTGTTCAATCTTTTCAAGTGGTTGACCAGTTCTTTCACTTAAAATTTCATTTAATCTCTTCTTGATTTTTAAAATATGTTCAGCATGAATCTTGATGTCAGTCGCTTGACCACGAGCTCCTCCAAGTGGTTGGTGAATCATAATCTCACTGTTTGGTAGTGCAAATCTCTTACCCTTTGCACCAGCTGCAAGTAAAAATGCACCCATTGATGCAGCCATACCAATACATATTGTTGATACATCTGGCTTAATATATTGCATTGTATCATATATAGCCATACCTGATGTTATTTGTCCACCTGGGCTATTGATATATAAATAGATATCCTTATCTGGATCCTCAGCCTCTAAGAATAATAATTGTGCAACAACTAAACTTGCTGTTTGATCATTAACTTCATCTGATAAGAATATTATTCTTTCCTTTAAAAGTCTTGAATAAATGTCATATGACCTTTCTCCCCTGCTTGTTTGTTCAACTACAATTGGCACCAAACTCATTTGTCTAACCCTCCTTTTAATGAAGGCTAGCGAACGCTAGCCTTTAATATATTATTCAGTTACTTTAGCATTTGAAACTAAAAGATCAACAACTTTGTTGTTTACTATTTCTTCTTCTATTGCATATCTTTCTGTCATTAGTATAGCTTGCTTCATCTTTTCAACATCGTCTTTTGAGTACATCTTTGCTATTTCTTCAGCTCTATTTTCAACTTCTTCGTCTTGTGCAACAATGTTTTCAGCCTTAGCAATAGCTTCAACAACAAGGTTGATTTTTACTCTCTTTGCAGCTACTTCTTTGAAATCATTTCTTAATGTTTCAGTGTCTATTCCTAACATATTCATGTAGCTGTTGATGTCCATACCTTGATATCTTAATCTGTAATCAAGGTCCTTTATCATGTAGTCAATTTCATTTTCTATCATAACTTCTGGGATTTCAACTTCGCATGTTTCAACAGCCTTAGTTAGAGCTTCTTCTTCTAAATCCTTCTTTGCTCTTTCTGCATTTTCTTTTTCTAGTCTTGCCTTAATATCTTGCTTTAATTCGTCTAATGTATTAAATTCTGAAACTTCACTTGCGAATTCATCATCAAGTTCTGGTAAAAGCTTTGTTTTTATTTCATTTATTTTAACCTTAAATAGTGCTGGTTTTCCCTTTAGGTTTTCAGCATGATATTCTTCTGGGAAAGTAACATTAACATCTACAGTTTCTCCAACCTTTGCACCAATTAGTTGGTCTTCAAATCCTGGTATAAATGTACCTGAACCTATTGTTAGGCTATAGTTTTCAGCCTTTCCTCCTTCAAATGCTACACCATCAACAAATCCTTCAAAGTCAATAACAGCTATATCTCCATTTGCAACTTCGCCATCTTTTGTTGTTAGTCTTGCACTTCTTTCTCTCATGGCATTAAGTTCTGCTTGAATATCTTCTTCAGTTACATCGTATGCTATCTTTTTAACTTCAATTCCTTTGTAGTCTCCTAGCTTAACTTCTGGCTTAACTGTAACTTCTGCTGTGTAAACTAAATCTTCATCGTTACCTAGTTTAACTATGTCTATTGTTGGTCTATCAACTGGCTCTATGTTGTTTTCCTTTATTGCAACTGGGTAAGTTTCATCTAATATGTAGTTAACTGCATCTTCAAAAAATACTCCTTCTCCGTAGTATTTTTCGATTATTGCCTTTGGAGCTTTGCCCTTTCTAAATCCAGGTATATTAAATTTTGAAGCATTTTTCTTATATGCTCTTTCAACAGCTTCTTTAAACTTTTCATTTGAAACTGTTATTTCAAGTTTAACCTTATTGTTTTCTAATCTTTCAACCTTAGTATTCATTTGTCTTCCTCCTATCAACTATTATAAATGCTATGGTGTTGTATGTCATCTAGACGTCCAATACAAATTAGCTTAACATTGTAATAATAACACAACATATCTCTATATTCAATAGTATTAATAAATTATTTGACCAGCTGAAACCCTTGCAATCACTTTATCCTGAGGTCTTTTTATACTAGTCATATCAAGTTCTTCATAATCTGCACTATTTAATAAATCAACATCATAATAATTAGATGCATTAAACACTCTAAATCCTAAAAGGCTGCCGTTTTCATCTATTATATCAACCATATCTAGAATCAATGAAGCCACTTCATCAAAAGAATATTCCTTTTGACTTTGTTCAATATTTTTTACGCCATATTCCTCCACGCTAACCCTCTCATCCTCGAAGTATACACTTACAATGTCATTTTTTCTGTCATAACAAACCTTCAAATCTATCACCCACTATGCTAATATTTTGT
>JAOAFH010000031.1 GCA_026416355.1 Clostridiales bacterium
TATAATGCCGATAAAAACTAGCCACAATGAATTCATACAAACCCCTCCTAATTTTTATATTTTAAGGTGCAATTTTATACACCTTTTTAACCCTTTTACCCTCTTTGTTGCAAAATATATCTTGTCCCCCTAAATTTATTGCCAAAAGTCTTGTATCAAACCATCCCTTTAACCCAAATAAAAATGTCTTAGAATTTCTAAATCTTTTTATTTTTTCTATAGCTGAATTATCTATTTCTTCATATACTAATATCCCGTTTATATATGTAGACATATGGTTTTTATTTGGTTTTACAAATTCACTCTCTGCCCTTTTTAGAAATTCAATAAACTCATCAACTACTTTAAGGTTTAAGTTTTTATAGTATTTTACAAATACAAACTCATTGTTTTCGTAGCTATCAATAACATCTTTTTTAGTCAAAAATGTTCTTCCATTTAATGCATAATGTTTAGCAAACATGTCCACTTTAAGCCCCAAAACTTCACTATCAACTTCTATATCAAAATATCTTTCAAACCTTCTTTTTAAAAAATCTATGTACCCCACTCTATCCAAAAAAATCCCCCCTATTGTTTATATATTAATTTCATCGCAAATTTATGAATACCTTTTTATATTTCATAAAATTAACATTTTTACACTTAATATGTTTATATTTACATTATAAAATAATTCTTCTAAAAATTTCTCGTAATTCATTTCTGGCAGACAACTTAATAGATAAGCCATGAAACAACTTGAAAAGTATATTGATATAAACACTAGAACCTCTTTGATTTTCGATTTTAAAAATTCTGTAATTCTAAGCATGAATGCTTAGAGCCGAGTCGTGCCTCTAGGATAGAGGCTGACGAGGGTAAGAATTTTTAAACACAGAAAATCTTAGAGGTTCTTTGTGAAATATCATAATACTTTAATGTTGTTCATGGCTTATTATAGTTATTTAAAAAAGATACTTATTATCTTGCGAACTCTGCTCCTCTTTCAAGAGCCTTTTTATTTAATTCAAAAAATTGTTCTTTTCCATGGTGCTTTAATGCATTTAAAAGTGATTCCATTGAAACTATCTTTGTCTTTTCAACAAGAGCACCAAGTAATACCATGTTGGCAATCTTCTTTGAACCTACTTCTTCTGCTACTGTTTGAGCAGGAATTTTAATAACTTCTATATCATCTCTTTCTGGTTCTCTATTTACAAGGTCACTATCTATTATTAATAGTCCACCTTTTACAACATGGCTTTCAAATTTATCAAGAGATGGTCTATTCATAACTACTACTGTTGTTGCATCAACAACAAGTGGTGAACCAATTGGTTCATCTGAAATTATAACCGAACAGTTTGATGTACCCCCACGCATTTCAGGTCCATATGATGGGAACCATGAAACATTTAAATCTTCTTCAAGTCCTGCATAAGCTAGGAATTTTCCCATTGATAAAATTCCTTGTCCTCCGAAACCAGCAAAAATAATTTCTTGATTTGCCATATTATTTCACCTCCCCTGTAGTTGCATCCTTTTTAACTCCAAGTGGATAGTATGGAATCATATTGTCTCTTAGCCACTTGATTGATTCGTTTGGTGAAAGTCCCCAGTTAGTTGGACAAATTGATAGCACTTCTACAAAGGAGAATCCAAGTCCCTTTAATTGTATTTCAAATGCCTTCTTAATTGCCTTCTTAGCCTTTATTATGTTTGGTACGCTATCAACTGATACTCTTTCTACATATACAGCACCATCTAGAGTTGAAATCATTTCTGATACTCTAATTGGATGTCCTGCTGTATTTACATCTCTTCCGTATGGTGATGTTTCTGTTACTTGTCCTGGAAGTGTAGTAGGTGCCATTTGTCCACCAGTCATTCCGTATATAGCATTGTTAACAAATATTGTTGTAATTTTTTCTCCTCTTGCTGCAGCATGTATTATTTCTGCTGTACCTATCGCTGCAAGGTCTCCATCTCCTTGGTATGTAAATACTACGCTGTCTGGAACTGATCTTTTAATTCCTGTAGCAACTGCTGGTGCTCTACCATGAGCTGCTTCGTACATATCACATGTAAAATAATCATATGCTAAAACTGAACATCCAACAGGTGCAACACCTATTGTCTTGTCAAGTATTCCAAGCTCATCTATTACTTCTGCAACTAATCTATGAATAACACCATGTGTACAACCTGGGCAATAATGTGTTGGCACATCAAGTAATGCCTTTGGTCTTTCAAATACTACTGCCATTATTTTGCACCTCCTACAATCCCCTTGATTCTGTTTGCAACTTCAGCTGGAGTTGGAACCATACCACCGCTTCTTCCATAGAAGTGAACTGGCTTTCTTCCGTTAACTGAAAGTGCAACGTCCTCTACCATTTGTCCACAGCTCATTTCAACTGAAATAAATCCGTTCTTAGTCTTATCCATAACTTTTTCAAATGCTTCAGTTGGGAATGGCCATAGAGTTATTGGTCTAATTAAACCTACGTTTATTCCTTCTTTCTTTAGCATCTTAATTGCGTTCTTACAGATTCTTGCAAGTGTTCCATATGCAACAATTACTAAATCCATTTCTTCATCACAGTTATATAGTTCATATCTTACTTCATTGTTTTCTATTTCTTTATATTTAGCTTGAAGCTTATTGTTGTGGTCTTCTAGTTCTTCTGGCTTTAAGAATAGTGAGTTTATTATATTATGCTTTTCTCTTCCTCTTAGTCCATTTGCTGCCCATGTCTTTTCTGGTAATTCCTTCTTTGGTCTTTCTTTGAATTCAACTGGTTCCATCATTTGACCAAGCATACCGTCTCCCATAACCATTACAGGAGTTCTATATTTATCAGCTACATCAAAGGCATCTTGTACTAAGTCAACCATTTCTTGAACTGAAGCTGGAGCAAATACTACTAACTTATAGTCTCCATGTCCGCCACCTTTAGTTGCTTGGAAATAGTCTGATTGAGCTGGTTGAATACCACCAAGTCCAGGGCCTCCACGAACAATGTTTATGATAACACATGGAAGTTCTGCACCTGCTATATATGAAATACCTTCTGCCTTTAAGCTTATTCCAGGGCTTGATGAAGATGTCATAACCCTAACTCCAGTACCTGCAGCACCATATACCATGTTGATTGCTGCAACTTCACTTTCTGCTTGAAGATATACCCTTCCTACCTTTGGCATTCTTCTTGACATATAAGCTGCTACCTCTGTTTGAGGTGTTATTGGATATCCAAAGAAACATTGGCATCCAGCTTGAATGGCAGCTTCTCCAATTGCTTCATTTCCTTTCATTAATACCTTTTCAGCCATCTAGCTTACCTCCTTAAACCCTTTATTTTTCAACCTTTATTACAACATCAGGACAGATTCTTGCACATGACGCACATGCTATACACTTATCGTTATTATCTCCCTTTACAGTTGCTGGGTGATATCCCTTTGTGTTTAGCTTTTCATCAAATTCAATTATTTTTACTGGACAAACTTCGATACAAAGTCCACAGCCTTTGCATCTGTCTTCTCTAAAAGTTACCTTTCCCATAGCTAACCTCCTAATCAAAATATATATTTCTTAATCAAGATACTTTCTCCAAGGTGGTAGCATAAATATCTTGATTGGGAAAACTTCATTTTGTATTTTGTCTTTAACACTATCCACTAGGTCTTCTCTAACAACTGTATATCTTAATGGAATATTTGTTAATTTTGATACTTCTTCTGCCACCTTTTGACCTTCCAAAATATGGTCTATGGTTGTTTCATAAGAAAGGTTAGTATTATTAACTAAGTACTTCACCTTTAGTCTTGAAGCAGCTTCAATGTCTTTTATATATTCCATTACACCTAAAGCATCCTTTGTAAAAGGTCTTGTGGTGTTAATTACAAAATACATGTCATATTCTTCCATGTTAAAGTATCTATTATATTGACCAAGGGCAACAGCCCCTTGGTCATCTCCACCTACATCTAAAACTACATCATAGCTTTTATCATTAAATGCTACCAATGTATCTAAAGGAATTGTTCCAAGTTCTGCATTTGCCATTTCTTTTGGTGTTGCTATAACCTTTATACCAAGACTCTCTAGATATTCCTTTTCATCCCTTGTACAAAAATATGGATTTACTATATCTAAGTCGGCTATGCATACCTTTTTACCTTGGTTTCTTAAATTTACTGCATAGTTTATTGAAATTTCTGTTTTACCACTTCCAAAATGTCCTGTAAAAATTCTAATTCTTGACTCCATAATATCACATCCTACTTATATTCCTTAGCTGTCTCTTCTCCCTTTAGTACTCTAAGTCCACCTTCTGCAAGCGCAAGCATTTCGTCTTCTCCAGGATATACAACAACAGGTGATATAAAGCTTACCCTTTCCTTTATCCAGCTTACATATTCCTCTCCGTATGCAAGTCCTCCAGTTAAAATAACTGCATCTACTTCTCCCTTTAAAACTGCCGCACAGCTTCCTATTTCCTTTGCAACTTGATATGCCATAGCTTTATATAGAAGTTCTGCTTCCTTGTTACCTTCGTCCATCATTTTCTTTACTTCTCTACCATCGTTTGTTCCAAGGTATGCAACAAGGCCACCCTTTCCTGTTATCTTTTTCTTTATTTCATCTTGTGTATATTTTCCCGAGAAACACATCTTAACAAGGTCTCCAACAGGAACTCCTCCTGAACGCTCTGGTGAGAATGGTCCTTCCCCATCTAGTGCGTTGTTTACATCAACTATTCTTCCCTTTTTATGAGCACCAACTGAGATTCCTCCACCCATGTGTGCCACTATTAAATTTAAATCTTCGTATTTTACTCCCTTTTCCTTTGCATATCTTTTAGCAACTGCCTTTTGATTTCGTGCATGGAATATACTCTTTCTTTCTATCTCTGGCATACCAGATATTCTAGCAACTTCATGCATTTCATCAACAACAACAGGGTCAACTATAAATGAAGGTATGTTGTATGTTTTTGCTATCTCATAGGCAATAACTCCACCTAAGTTTGAAGCATGTTGTCCTTGAACACCTATCTTTAAATCCTCTAGCATTTTTTCATTAACTGAATATGTACCGCCTTCAATTGGCTTTAAAAGTCCTCCACGACCAACTACCGCATTTAATGAACTTAATTCTACTCCCTTATCTTCTATAGCCTTTATTATCACGTTTTTTCTAAATTCGTATTGATCAAATATAGTAGAATATGGAGCTAGTTCCTCTGCAGAGTGTCTAAGTGTTTCAACAAAAACAGGTTCTATTCCATCGTATACAGCTATTTTTGTTGAAGTTGAACCTGGATTGATAATAAGCATTCTAAACATTGTTTGACCTCCCTTTAAATTATAGACATGCAACTAGGCATGCAAGAGCTATTGAATAAAGCTTACTTTCATTACTATCTGCTCTTGAAGTTAGTATCACTGGTGCTGCAGCTCCTATTAAAATACCTCCGTTTTTAGCATTTGCAGTATATGTTAATGTCTTATACATTACATTACCTGTTTCTATGTTTGGAACTAATATTATATCAGCGTGACCTGCAACTGGGCTCTTTATTCCCTTGTGCTTTGCTGCTTCTTCTGAAAGTGCATTATCTATAGCAAGAGGTCCATCTACTATACATCCCTTTATTTGCCCTCTGTCATTCATCTTTGATAGTGCCGCTGCATCTAGTGTTGGTGGCATATCTGGATTTACAACTTCAACTGCTGCAACTGGTGCCACCTTTGGCATTTCTATTCCAATTGCATGTGCTACCTTAACAGCATTTTCAAGTATTTGCTTTTTAGTGTTTAAATCTGGAGCAACGTTCATTGCTGCATCTGTAACCATTAAAATTCTTTGAAGAGCTGGAACTTCAAATACTGCAACGTGGGATAATACTCTTCCTGTTCTAAGTCCCTTTTCTTTATCTAATACTGCTCTTAAAAATGTTGCTGTATCAACTAATCCCTTCATTAGCATATCTGCCTTTTTTGTTGAAACTAGTTCAACTGCCTTCATGGCTGCCTTTGCATTGTCCTTTTCATCTATAACTTCAAAGTCATTTAAATCAATTCCTAGTGTATTTGCTATTTCTTCTATCTTTTGTTTATCTCCAACTAAAACTGCATCTGCAAGACCAAGTTTTTTAGCATCTCTAACAGCTTCTAAAACAGGCTCATCCTGTGCTACTGCAACAGCAATTTTTTTGGTTTCTCCACACTTTACCTTGTCTAAAATTTCGTCAAATGTCTTAATCATATTTTCACCTCATTTTCATAGATTTTAGCCTCTTCTTCATTACAAAGTACCCTATAGGCTCCTTCAGCTAAGGCCTGCATCTCATCTTCTCCAGGAATTACCTCAACCTTAGCTATAAATTCAACCATTTCCTTTACATACTCTACAAGTCTTTGAGAATATGCAAGGCCACCTGTTAAGATAATTCTGTCAACTTTTCCGAATAAAACAGTAGATACAGCTCCTATTTCCTTTCCAATTTGATAACACATTGCCTCAAATATTAGTTTTGCCTTTTCATCCCCGTTTTTAATCATTTCTTCTACAACTCGTGCATCATTTGTTCCTAGGTATCCAACTAATCCTGCTTGCCCTACCATCTTTTTCTTTAATTCCTTTTGAGTATATTTACCTGAAAAAGCAAGTTTAACTAAATCCCCAACAGGAACTTGACCGCATCTTTCTGGCGAGAATGGTCCACTTTCATTGGCATTGTTTACATCCACAATTCTACCATTCTTTAGTGGTGCAACTGAAATTCCCCCTCCTAGGTGGGCTACTATGAAATTGCACTCATCTAGTTTTTTACCTAAATCCTTTGCCACCCTTCTTGATACTGCCTTTATGTTAAGTGCATGAACAAGTGAACGTCTTTTAATCTCTGGAATTCCTGAGATTCTAGCTATGTCTTCGAATTCGTCAACAGCCACAGGGTCAACAATATATGCATTTTTTCCTATTTCGTCTGCTATTGATTTTGCAATTATTCCCCCAAGATTTGATGCATGTTCTCCCTGATAGCCTATTCTTAAATCCTCAAGCATTTTTTCCGTAACCAAATATGTACCTGATGGCATAGGTCTTAATAATCCCCCACGACCTACAACACATGCTAAATCTTTTATTTCTATCCCCTCATCTTTTAAGTATGTAATTATCTGTTGTTTTCTAAACTCAAATTGGTCAGCTATTTTTTCATATTTTGCAAGTTCACTTGCAGAATGGGTTAAATTTGTTTGTTTTAATTTCACATCACCTTCAAAAACTGCAATTTTTGTTGATGTGGAACCTGGATTTATTGCAAGAATTAATCCCCTCATAAATTCTCCACCCCTATGCATAAATATGTTATTAAATTTTCTAAAAACTTTCTCTATTCTTATTTTAATGTATAAAGGTACTGTTTTGCAACAAAAATATTTAAAAATTGTTGTGCATATTTAATAAATAGTATACTATTTTCACTCAATTGGCGCATACTTTTTCATAATTTTCTCTGCTGTTTTAATACCATCGACAGCTGCCGACATAATTCCACCAGCATAACCTGCTCCCTCCCCAGATGGATAAAGGCCTCTGATGGTACTTGATTCAAATTCCTCTGTTCTTAATATTTTAATTGGCGCTGAAGTTCTTGTTTCAATTCCTGTTAAAACTGCATCAAAACTTGCAAAACCCTTTATTTTTCTGTCAAAATCCATTATCCCTTCCTTAAGGACTTTTACAACAATGTCCGGCAAACAATCCTTCAAATTTGCAAAATTATAACCTCTTGTATAGCTTGGATTCACTTTACCAATCTTTTTTGAAACCTCATCCTTTAAAAAATCTCCAACAAGCTGAACAGGTGCTATATAGTCTCCTCCACCCACTTTATACGCAAGTGCTTCATAGTGTCTTTGAAACTCAACTCCAGCTAGCGGATGTGAGCTTGAAAAATCATTTGAGCCAACTCCAACAACTATGGCGCTATTTGCATTATCCCTATCTCTTCTGTACTCACTCATGCCATTTGTAACAAGTCTTTTATCCTCTGATGCAGCAGCTACAACTAAGCCACCTGGGCACATACAAAAGCTATAACATGGCCTATTGTATGTTTTACTTGTATATGTAAGTTTATAATCGGCTGCCCTAAGCTTAGGGTGCTTTGCAAATGCCCCATATTGATTTTCATCTATCATGCTTTGCAAATGTTCTATTCTAACTCCTATTGCAAATGGTTTTTGTTCAAATTCAATTCCTCTATTTAAAAGCATTTCATATGTATCCCTTGCACTGTGACCTATTGCAAAAATCACGACATCTGAATAGATTTCATATTCGTTGTTTACAACAACTCCTTTAATCTCCCCATTTTTAACTATTATATCTGTTACTTTTGAATCAAATTTTACTTCTCCACCTAATGATTTAATTTTTTCTCTTATGTTTTTAACAACGGTTTGTAATATATCTGTTCCTATATGTGGCTTACCTGAATACATAATTTCAGGTGGTGCACCTGCTTCAACAAATTCCTCAAGGACATATGATATTCTAGTGTCCTTTATTCTAGTTGTAAGTTTACCATCTGAAAATGTCCCTGCACCCCCTTCACCGAATTGAACATTGCTCTCTAAATTTAGTTTCCCTGTATTCCAAAATCCCTGTATATCCTTTGTTCTTTTTTCTACACATGAACCTCTTTCCAGTATATATGGTGTATATCCGTTTTTTGCCAAAACAAGACCGGCAAAAAGTCCTGCCGGTCCCGTACCCACTACTATTGGCCTTTTTTCTAATTTCTTATCCCCATAAGTAAAAACTTCATCAAGTTCAGTAGTATCTAAAAGAACATCTTTGCTATTTGCTTTGGCAACAACCTTTGATTCATTATTACATTTAAATTCAACATGATAAACTAAATCTATTTTATTTTTTCGTCTAGCATCAATAGATTCCTTTAATATTTTGTAGTCCCAAATATCCTTTTTATTTACCTTTGCTTCTTTACATGCTTTATCTAAAACTTTATCAATACTATCATCTATTGATATCCTTATGTTGTTAACTCTAATTGTCATATTCTACCTCCATCATCTTTTGTTTATTGTAACTTTAACTTTATCATTTGATTGACTAATTACATCAACATCCTCTGGTTTAGTTAGTTTTATATTTAATGTATGTTCTCCTTCGTTTAATTCACCTACATCTACTTCTGCAATAACTGTTTTTGAATCAATTGAATTTATGCTACTTTCACTACCCTTTAAAACAAGAGTTATTTCGCTTACTGATAATTGATAATTTAATTCTGGTTTTTGATTTTTTATATTAATTGGTACTTTTATTTCCTTTTGTATGATATTTTCTACATTAATATCTACTTGTATACTGTTATTTTTTATTTTTGTTGTTACTCCCTTTGGAAGATTAAGCTCAACTTGTTTAGATATACTTTGATTTACATCTGATAAATCAACAGGTTGTGTTGAAATTTCCTTTATTTTTTCAAGCACCTTTGATTCACCTATAATTGTAACCTTTTGCTCTTTAGGAGTAATTGACTTTAATATTTTACCACTTGGAAGTGAATTTTTAACAACTACTTTAATTGGAACTTCCTTAATAGGTTTTACAGGAACTAAAACATCAACATACTTAGGGTCTATATCTACATTTGAAACAACCTTTCTTTCTCTATCATATGGTTTTAATATGATTGAGTTTGTTATGTCGGTCATAACATTTGATACATCCATTTGACCTTCTACATAGCTTACTTTATTTACAAACTCTTCTGGTCCATAAACTAATACTTCTGAAGGCTTTATTATAGACTCTAAATAATCATACCCCTGTTTTGGAATTCCTACTATTGTAACATTTACAGGAAATGATTTTGAAACAAGGTTATCTAGTCTAACTCTAATATATGGGAAAACACCATCACTAACTATTTCAATTCCTGTTGGTTTCTTTTTTACTTCTATTGGTATGTTGTTATCTCCCCTTTTTAAGTAACCTCCTAAGTCTGCCTCAACAACAAAATCATCCTTTGTTACTTTAAATATATCAAGCGCTCTTCCCTTTACTGTTAAATTAACTGTGAATGTTTGATTGGGAAGCATGCTTAAATTTGATTGTCCTATGTTTTCAGTATTTAAAAGTGTTACAGGCACATCATCTATTCTTCTAACTTGAACAGGATTTCTCTCACCTATAACATATAACCATAGTAAAAAAGCTATAAAAACAGATGCTATAATCGCCATTATTTGTTGTTTATCTTTGATAGCCATAATTTCACCCTCTTAAATATAGTTGTATCCACTTCTGTATTTTTCTTAATTATGTTATTTAGGACTTTTTTCAATCTTTCGCCGTTATATCCTCTAATTAATTTGCCATTTATTGAAATTGATATGGTTCCTGTTTCCTCTGATACAACAACTGCTATTGCATCGCATGTTTCAGTTATACCAATTGCTGCCCTATGTCTTGTTCCAAGTTCTTTAGAAACCATTTGTTCTGTTAGTGGAAGTACACAAGAGGCTGCAACCACCCTATCCCTTCTAATTATAACGGCACCATCATGAAGTGGAGTGTTTTCTACAAATATGTTTTCAAGTAGCTGAGATGAAACTAGTCCATCTATCTTTGTTCCTGATTCAACATAGTCATTAAGACCTGTATCCTGTTCTATAATCATTAAAGCACCTGTTTTGCTATTTGATAAATTAACAGCAGCTATTACAACTTCATCAACTACTTTTTCAAGCTCTTCATCATCCTCAAAAAACTTTTTGCTAAAAAACTTGCTTCTTCCTAGATGTTCAAGGGCCTTTCTAAGTTCTGGTTGAAATATAATAATAAGTGCAATAAGTCCTACAGTTAGTGTGTTTTGTATTATCCAATATAGTGTTAATAGCCCTAAAACTTCACTGAGCTTCATTACAACTAAAATTAGTATAATACCTTTAACTAGCTGTTCTGCCCTTGTTTTTTGAATTAGCATAAATAGCTTATAGAAGATATATGCAACAATACATATATCAATTATGTTTAATGGTGTTATGTGTTTAATGATTGATAATAAACTGTTAAAATCAAACATATGTGCCAACCCCTTAAAAGTATTTATATTCTAATTATAATATAAATTTTTCCTATGTGAACAATTAATTTAAGGCATGCAAAATAAAGCATGCCCCTAGTCCATTAATTTTACTCCTAATTTTTCATAAAAGCTATATCCAACATCGTTTGTTATTTTTAATCCATTCTTTTTTTGAAAATTGTGCACTGCTATTTTGGTATCCTCGCCATATATTCCATTAACATATCCTTTAAAATATCCTTTTTGTTTTAAAAGCTTTTGTACTTCGTATACATCTGCCCCTCTATCTCCAGGTCTTATAATTCTAAATCCTTCACCAAAAGGGCCATAAGGACCACCATATATTTTAACTGTAATTCCTATAGGAACTATCTTATAAAGCTCTGCAACATCTTTATTGAACATTCTTATACAACCTTCAGATTCATCACGTCCTATGGACCAAGGCTCACTTGTTCCATGAATTCCATATTTACCCCATGGGACATTAAACCCCATCCATCTTCCACCAAACCCTTCTCCCCATGTATCTTTATTTACAATCTTCCATTCTCCAATTGGGGATGGTGTTTTTGGCTTTCCAGATGCTATAGGATATGATTTTACAAGTTCTGTTCCTTTGTATAAATAAAGCCTGTTTACAGTTATATCTACAAATATATAATAGCTTGATTTGCTAGTGTCTCTCTTAAATACACTATCACTTCTAATAAATATTATTATTCCTCCTGCTACAACTAACATGCACATTAACACAATTATAAATAAGGCAAAATATCTTTTATTTTTCATACAACCTCCCCCTAAAGCCTCACTTAATATATAGGATATGAGATTTAAATGCAGTTAATGAATATTTTTAATTACTTAGTTAAACAATATTTTTGAAAGAAGGAGGTGATTTAAATGCTAAATAGAAGTATTTCATGTAACGTTAATACATGTAAGCATCATGCAGGTAATGAAAACTACTGTACATTAAATTCAAT
>JAOAFH010000028.1 GCA_026416355.1 Clostridiales bacterium
GATGTTATGAATGTTGTAACTGAACTTTATGAAGCATCAACTCAAATTGATATTATTGTAAAAACAATTACCGAAATTGCTTCACAAACTAACCTACTTGCACTTAATGCAGCTATTGA
Source organism: Clostridiales bacterium (assembly GCA_026416355.1). Lineage (GTDB taxonomy): Bacteria > Bacillota > Clostridia > Clostridiales > Caloramatoraceae > Thermobrachium. Next base: position 120 of record JAOAFH010000028.1, read on the forward strand.
GGCAGCTCGTGCTGGAGAAGCAGGCCGAGGTTTTGCAGTAGTTGCTGATGAAGTTAGAAAACTTGCTGAAGGAAGTAGCAGTGCTGCAAAGGACATCGAAAAGCTTATTGAAAATATACAAACTAAAGTCAAAACAGCAGTTGAAACAACAAAGATGGAAATTGAAATTGTTGATGAAGGAAATAAAGCTACAGAAGAGCTAAAAATAGCGCTTGAAACAATACAAGATAAAATTAAAATGTTAAACAAGCATATCGAAGAAGTAGCTGCAGCTGCCGAAGAACAATCTGCATCAGCCGAACAAATGTCATCAGTTATTAGTACTATAAGCGCCTCAATTGAAGATACTGTAAAGACAGCAGATGATGTTGCAGCTTCCACTGAAGCTCAATCACAAGTTATTGAAACAATTGATGGATACGCAAAGGTACTAGCTGAAGTATCAAATAAACTATCAGATCAAATGAAAAAGTTTAAAATATAATATAAAATAAGCTAAGGCTTTGCCTTAGCTTATTTTATTATAAGTAGTTTCTTTGTATCAGTTATAAGCTCATCAATGTTTCCTAAATCATAATACTTTGATCTTTTAATATCATTAAATATCTTTAGGGCTTTAAAGTTTTCATTCATATAAAGGTAAGCAAGTCCTAAATTATAGTAAAGCAAAATATATGAATCTGATTCAATATCTCCTAGTGAAGTATTTTCATATATCTCTATTGCGTAGCTTAGCATATCCCTAGCCTTCTCTATTTCGCCTATTTTTATATACACACAACCTAAAACATTATATGCCTCCGGAACAAATACCAAAACCTTTGCTATGCTCTTTGCTATATCAAATGCCTGTTCAAAATCTCCCCTATCAAAATAATCCCAACATTCCTCTATAAGTCCAATATATTGTTCATATAATTCAAATGAATAGTATTTAAAAATTTCTCTACAAATGTCATTAGGAATAAAATACCCTTTTTCTTTAGTGCCGAGTCCAAGTCTTATCAAAATTTCATCGCAAACTGAACCTAGACTACTACTAGAAAAGATGTTGTCAATAGATGAGAAATAGGACATTTTATATAGAGGATTTTTTTTAATTTTATCTAATTCATTTAAAATGTCTAAATTAAACTGGTATAACATAATGAAAACATATTTTCTTGAATCCTTTGAAAGATAAATATCTTCTCTCTCAAAATATCTTTGCCAATCAACATCAAATAATAAAAATCTTATTAAATCAGCAGATAACATATATGGGTCCATTATTTGTATTAAATTACCTTTATATGTTGTCTCAATTACATTATCATTAAAAACAATAAAACCATACTTCTTTAAAAAATCTAATATCAATTTTATATATGTTTTACTTTTGCCTAGATACTTAGAAGTTAAATCAAAAAACAATTCTCTTTTTGCGCTTTTTTGATATATGCTTGATATTGTATCAATTTCTTCTATAAAAGTAGAAATATCATTGATAACATCTTTTGCATTATATTTGTTCCTTTTTATTAGATTATATAAATCGTCTTTTACATTATGTTTGTCTAAAATCTGAACCCTATGTTGTTGCTTCATTTAAATCCTCCATCTATTTTTTTAAAAACTTACAAACGAAAAATCCCTCTAATTCCTTTGATGGCAAAATTCTAATTGCTTTATTTAAATCATTTGAGTATTTGTCTGTAAACGCAGATACAGCTACATTTATCTTTAAATCTATATCTAATATTTCCACATCTAAATTATTTAATGCCCACTCCACAACCTCTTCATTTTCTTTTCTATTTAATGTACAAGTTGAGTATACCATAATTCCACCCTTTTTAAGAGCCTTAAATGCACTTTGAAACAATTTTTTTTGAAGATTAGACAATCTATTAACTTCCCTCATAGACCAAAATCTATATGTCTTTACATCCTTTAATGTAAATCTACCTTCTCCACTACATGGAGCATCTAATAGTACCTTATCAAATTCCTCTGGGAACTTATCTCCTAATGTTTCTCCTCTACCATTTATAACTTCAACTATACTTGCCCCTTGTTTCTCTACATTATATTTTAATCTTTCACATCTTACTTTATCAAGCTCATTTGCAAGAATATATCCCTCATTTTCCATCATTGCAGCCATTTGAGTTGTTTTGCTACCAGGAGCTGCTGTCATATCTAAAACCTTCTCTCCCTTTTTAGGATTAAGAACAAGTGGTGGAACCATACTTGGTAGACTTTGCATATATACATAACCTTTTTCATAAATATCAAGTTTCTCTATGTCCTTCTCTTTAGCATTTTTTAAAATTATTGCATCACTATACCAAGGAACTCTATCAAATTTAATGTTTATTTTTTTGAAATACTCCATTAAATCATTTATGCTGTACTTTAACGTATTAACCCTTAATGTTGTTAGTCTTTCATCCATAAAAGAGTAAAGCATTTTATCTGCTGTTCCAACAGTAAATTCTTCATAAATAAAATCTATAAATTCCTCAGGAAGTCTTCTTTTTACATCGTTTATTGAAGCCATTTTATCACCATCCTAGTATTTCATATATGTAAAAATAAATATACTTGTACTTATTTACAATAAGTAATAAAATTATATTATGCGTTAAGATTTTACTACATTTTGTCGAAAGGAGCAAGGTAAATGTCCTTAACATTTAATTGGAAGGAAGATAGAAACCTATCTTTACTTGTAGATTTTTATGAACTAACTATGGCCAATGGCTATCTTGAAAATGGTGTTGGAGAAAAAATTGCATATTTTGATATGTATTTTAGGAGAGTCCCAGATAGCGGTGGATACTGCATTGTGGCTGGACTGCAACAGCTTATTGAATATATGAAAAACTTAAAGTTTACTGATGAGGATATTGAGTATATAAAAAGTAAAAATTTATTTTCAGATAAATTTATTGAATATCTAGAAAACTTTGAGTTTAAATGTGATGTTTATGCAATACCTGAAGGAACACCTGTATTTCCAAATGAACCTCTTTTAATAGTTAGAGGACCAGTAATGCAAGCACAATTTGTTGAAACTATGGTTCTTCTTACTATAAATCATCAAACTCTTATTGCCACTAAGGCAAATAGAATAGTTAGAGCAGCTAAAGGAAGAACAGTTTTAGAATTTGGCTCAAGACGTGCCCAAGGCTATGACGGGGCAATTTTTGGTGCACGTGCTGCATATATTGGAGGATGTAGTGCTACTGCATGTACTATAACTGAAAAACAATTTGGTATACCTGCAGTTGGAACAATGGCCCATAGCTGGGTTCAACTTTTCGATTCAGAACTTGAGGCATTTAGGGCTTGGGCTAGAACTTACCCTGAAAACTGTCTTTTACTAGTTGATACTTATAATGTTTTAAAATCTGGTATACCTAATGCCATAAAAGTGTTTAAAGAAGAACTTTTACCAAGAGGTATAAGACCAAAGGGAATTAGAATTGATAGTGGCGACATTAAATATTTAACAGAAAAAGCTAGAGAGATGCTAGATGAGGCAGGCTTCCCTGATTGCCAAATTATTGTTTCAAATTCATTAGATGAGTATATAATTAGAGATGTTATTCAACAAGGAGCAAAAATAGATGGTTTTGGTGTTGGCGAAAGACTCATAACAGCAAAATCAGAACCAGTATTTGGTGGTGTATATAAGCTTGTGGCTGTGGAAGATGGCGAAAAAATAATACCAAAAATAAAAATAAGCGAAAATGAAGAAAAGATAACTAATCCAGGATTTAAACAAATATATAGATTATTTGATAAAGACACAAATAAGGCAATTGCAGACCTTATAACATTCCATGATGAAACAATAGACCATACTAAACCAATTGAGATATTTGATCCTATCCATACTTGGAAGAGAAAAGTTGTTGAAAATTTCTATGCAAAACCATTGCTTATTAAAGTATTTGATCAAGGTAAACTTGTTTATAATTCACCTAGTGTTAGCGAAATTAGAAACTATGCCCTATCTCAACTTGAAACCCTATGGGAAGAGATTTTAAGATTTGAAAATCCTCATAAGTATTATGTGGATTTATCAACAAAGCTATGGGGACTAAAGCAAAGATTACTTAATGAGTATACAAAAAACTTCAAAAAATAATTTTTTAAAAGTTATTTTAAAAAAGAGCCATTAACAATTGCGAAGTATTATGATATTTCACAAAGAACCTCTAAGATTTTCTTTGTTTAAAAATTCTTACCCTCGCCAGCCTCCGTCCATGGAGGCGGTCTCGGCTCGGCACATCAGTGTGCCGAATTACAGAATTTTTAAAGTCGAAAATCTAAGAGGTTCTACTGTTTATATCAATTTACTTCTTTAATTGTTTAATGGCTCTTCATATTAATGAAACTATGTACTCCAAATTAAATTTAATTATAAGTATCTTAACCATTGAAATTATTTGTTTTATAATTTATATAACTCTTCTTATTAAATTACACTCACTGTATTTGTACACCATTTACCATTATTCGTCAACTGAAAACTCGGTTCCATATGCAAGTTTTGAGAAGGCCTTTTCAGCTTCAATTAGCTTTACACCTTTTATATCTATGTTGTCAAAATTAGATTGACCTATGCCATCTTTAATTAATCGGTATAGGTAATTTATAGCCTGTGGTCTAAAGCCTAAAATCCTTGCACAAATAGTATCTACGGCAACTGCGTCTAACCCTGCAACTAACATTTCAGAATGAATTGGTACACCCTTAGATGGGCCTGTTCCAATCATAGCTGGACTTAAACTTACTATTGCTAAATCAATTGGTACAACCTTTGCAACTGCGTATATAAAACCATGTAGATCCTCATGTATACCTAAAGACTTTTTAGGATATCCATGTATTTCAGCAGGTGGAATAGATAATGCCATATTTTTTATAGATGCTGACATTGTAGCTTCTTCATGAATTTTTAGCTGTGTAAAGGAAATAATTACATCACTTTCTTTTATTATGTTATTAACCTTCGTTGATTTAACTATTGGATGGTCAAGTTCTAAATCAAAATAATCTCCAAAATTTAAGTCAATAAACTCTACCTGTTCTTGATTTAAAATAACATCGTATCCATTAGATTTTAAAACATCTAATGTATTTGCTCCTCCTGCCCCACCTGCAACAACTAACCTTTTTGGGTTTTTAGACTTAGCAAACCTAATAAGTTCCCTTAAGGTCTCTCCACCTACTACTACTGCTTTGTTAGGAGGATTTAAGTTTACTAAATTTGCGATAATAGTAACTGTAGTATTGCTATCAATTAAACTTTGAATTGGTAAATACCCAAGGGCCTCATTTAATGCTTGTTTTTCATCTTTGTTTTTACCTATTCCTATTATATTGCTTTCTAGTTTTCTTTTTCTTAACATACACATCACCCAATATTAGTATGTACAAATAAGTATGTTTTAATAAAATTACTTAGCCCCAAAATTTTAAGGATATTTTAGGGTGCTTTATTTATTATTTAACTTCTTTGTTAATAAACACATACTAACATTTATAAATATAATTTTTCTAATATTACTATTTATATATACAAAAGATAAATAAACGCTAGTTTATCACACTTACTAAATAATAATTACGTAAGTGGTTCTCTAGCATTAGTTAATTATATGCCTTCCTATTTTTGATATAAACTTCACTAATACAAAAGGGGCTGTTGCACTTGATTATTTATTAAAATTAACTTAATTGAAAAGACAAAGTAAGAGCCATTAACAATTACGAAGTATTATGATATTTCACAAAGAACCTCTAAGATTTTCTTTGTTTAAAAATTCTTACACTCGTCAGCCTCCGTCCATGGAGGCGCTTCGGCTCGGCACATCCGTGTGCCGAATTAAAGAATTTTTAAAGTCAAAAATCTAAGAGGTTCTACTGTTTATATCAATATACTTCTTTAATTGTTTAATGGCTCTATGTTTCTCTACAGATTGTAATTTATCGATATAAAATACTTGTGCGACAGCCCAAATTTATTAATACAATATATAGTTTCTCATTTATTTAAAGAAACAAAAAACTTTTTTACAAAGCCCTCATAAATAGCATAATATCAAGTTTTTTATGGAGCTATTAAAATTTATCTCATATCTCCATAACCTTCAAATCAGGTGAAATAGTAAGTTCTGCTTCAGTTGCAGCCTTAACCTCTTCAACAGTTGTATCAGGAGCTATTTCCTTTAAAACAAGTCCATTTGGAGTTACCTCAATTACACCCATCTCAGTAACAATCAAATTAACTTCTTTAGCTGCGGTAAGTGGCAATGTGCATCTCTTTAAAATCTTTGGTGCTCCCTTTGCAGTATGTTCCATAGCAACAATTACTTTTTTAGCACCTACAACCAAATCCATTGCTCCACCCATACCTGGAACCATCTTGCCTGGTATCATCCAGTTTGCTAAATTTCCCTCTTCATCCACCTGAAGAGCTCCAAGTACAGTTGCATCAACATGTCCACCTCTTATTATTGCAAATGACATTGCACTATCAAAACATGCACCACCGTTTAATATTGTAACAAATTTACCTCCTGCATTTACCAAATCCTTGTTTTCTTCTCCTTCTTTAGGAGTAGGACCAAGCCCTATAAACCCATTTTCTGATTGTAAAATAACCTCAACATCTTTATCTATGTAATTTGCAACTTCAGTTGGAAGCCCTATACCTAAATTAACAACATCTCCATCCTTAAATTCCTTTGCAACTCTTTTTGCTATTATTTCTCTAACTAAACTTTTATCTATCATACCTCTCCCCCCTTTAATATATAGTCAACAAATATATGGGGAGTTGCTACATTTTCAGGTTCTATTTCCCCAACTTCAACTAATTCTTCTGCTTCAACTATAACAACATCAGCAGACATAGCCATTATAGGATTGAAGTTACGTGTTGTCTTTGAATACCAAATGTTCCCCTTCTTATCCACCTTACTTCCCTTTAATATTGCCACATCAGCCTTCAATGGTTTTTCTAATAGATAGTTTTTACCATCAATCTCTATTACTTGTTTACCTTCTGCAACTACAGTTCCAAGACCCGTTGGAGTTAAAACTCCACCTAGTCCTGCTCCATATGCTCTAATTCTTTCTGCTAAAGTACCCTGTGGAACAAGTTCAACTTCAATCTCTCCCGCATTCATTTGTCTTCCTGTTTCAGGATTAGTTCCTATATGGGATGTAATTACCTTTTTTACTTGTTTATTAACAACAAGTTTACCGACACCCTTGTCTACAAATCCAGTGTCATTACAAATTATTGTTAAATCCTTCACCCCTTTTTCAACAATTGCATCAACTATTTTTTCAGCAGTTCCCACACCTAAGAAACCTCCAAACATAATTGTTTGGCCGTCCTTTATGTGTTCCATAATTTCGTTTAAAATCTTTAATTTATTCATATGCCACCTCCATAACCCCATTCTCTAATTATATAATATAAAATTCTACCAACCTTTACAAACTGTATTTTTGTTAATTTTCATAATTTTTTATCATTTTTAATGTTTTTTCTCCTTAAAGCTTTTTTACTTACTAATAAAATATTATTAGATATGATTAAAGCAAAATTAAATGCACCTAATTTGTTAATAGATTAAACATAACATTTTAGGTGCTTCAATCAGTATATATTTTTATACAAAAAACAATTAAACAGCTCTATAAAATAGTTTATTTATCTCTCAAATCCTGTAAGTTTTTCCTCGTATGCCTCTATTTCATCAGTTAACTTAAGCTTTCTTGCAACCAATACTAAATGATACAAAATTGTTTTAACAGCCTTTCCACGTTTAGATGATGTATCATATGCATATTTTAAAACTGTATATGCTTCTTCATATTTTTTATATATCATAAATATTTGGCCTAAATAATCCCACACAACATTGTTTCCACCATAAATCATTAAGAACTCAAATATTTTACTTTCAGCCTTTTCATATTTTTTATCCCTTATAATACTACTAATAAACTCAATTTTATTCTTAATTTCATATAGTACATCCTTATATAAGTTTTTATATATTTCTTTACCTAATTTTGTTGCTTTGTATATAAGTTGACCATCTTTTGCTGAAAGCTCTAAAAGTCCCATGTTAACAAAACATAAATCTAAAATTAATCCACCCTTTGCCATTGCCTCAATGCTTGCCAGTCTAAATCTTGGGGTTGCAATTTCTATAATGCTGTTTTTTTCTTCAACTTTTATAAGTTCCTTTACATTGATTACAACATCTTCTTTATTATAGAAAATACTTGTAAGTATGCCCTTTATTTTTGATATATCAAAATTGTCATTTCCAACAATCAAGCTCCAGTTTGTCTTAAAAAGCATTAAATATAATATGCCAGCATATCTCTCATCGATATCTAATCTTGATAGAGCCCTTCCCTTTTTAGTTATTTCTAAAACATCCTTTTCATAATGAACTAGGTTATTATATATCAAAAACTTAATGAATATTTCTGTTTCTTCGTTCTTTTCATAATCCTCAAGTGGAATATCGTTTAAAATTTTTTCTAATAAAATCATAGTTTTAAATCCATAGTTATTTACATCTTCACAATTCTTAATAACAAAACTGCTGAAACTATTAGATGTTATCTCTTTAATAAAATCTTTCGTATCATCTCTTTTTCCAGTTAATCTATCGTATTTTTCTAGATAATAGTCTACATTATTAAACATTCTTTTGTAGTGGGCAATCTTTCCACCTTTAATGAATTTATTTTGTTTTAAAAACTCTGTAAGTTCCATCATAGCATCTAATATTTTAGGTATTCCCTCTCTACCACCTAAATCTGAATCTATAACACTAACCATATCTGTAAATTCTTCAAAAGTAAAAGAATCGATAGTTTCAAGAGTTTCTTGAAAATATAATAACACTCTGCTAATTAAAAGTTTTACAACCAATAGGTTGTATTTAATTGTCTCTTCATCTAACCCCTTTTCCCTCATATATTTTTCAAATGCTATAACCTTTTCCTTATCTGTCATTTAATTCACCACCCCATTCAATTTTTATTTAAATTATTTCCATAACAAAATTAATTAATACAAATTTTTTAAACATTTTGTTAATTTCATAAAAAGTGGGAAAAATATAATATTAGATAAATGTTATTTTTACTAAGTAATTAAATAATTTTAATTGTTAATTTTTTAAAAACAATATATAATAAACATATAAACATATTGGAGGTTCGTTATGGAAAAGATAGCATTAATTACTGACAGCTCATGTGATTTACCTATTGAGTTACTAAAAGAAAATAACATTGAAGTTCTACCACTTAGAGTTATATACTCTGATGGTGAATATAGAGATGGGATGGATATTACTCCTGAAGAAGTTGCTAAAAAACTTGATGTTGAAATCCCAAAAACATCAATGCCATCACCAGGTGATGTTATAAACAAAATAAATGAACTAAAGGACCAAGGATATACTCACTGTTTAATTGTAACAATATCATCTGGTCTTAGTGGAACTTACAACATGGTAAAAATGGTTACCAACGAAATAACTGACATGGTTGTTGAAGTTGTTGACTCAAAGATATTATCTGTTGCTTTAGGATTAATAGTTCTTCAAGCTTCAAAAATGATAAAAGAAAATGTTACATTTAATGAACTTGTTAAAAAAGTTAACTCCATAAAGGAACAAGCAAAGGGATTCTTTATAGTTGATACACTAGAATATCTAAAAAAAGGTGGTAGAATTGGCAGAGTTACAGCTGCTATAGGAAGCCTTCTAAACCTAAAACCAATTATATCAGTTGACGAAGAAGGTAAATATTTCTCATTTGCAAAGGTTAGAGGTAAAAATCAAGCACTTGAAAGAATGCTTGATGAATTAAGAGAAGCTCTTAATAATGGTAAAAAGTATATGGTTGGAATTCCACATGGATGTGTAAAGGAAGAAGCATTAAAATATGCTGAAAAGATTAAACAACTTGCAAATATTGAAGACATTATTATAGGCCAAGTTAGTCCTGCACTTTTAGTTCACTCAGGCCCAGGACTTATAGGGCTAGTATTCTTACCAGTATAATAAGAAAGTTTAACTGTCTAATAGCATATTAAGAAAAAAGAGCATTTAATAACAATATAGTATTATGATAAATGTAAGAGCTACTCAGTTCTTTACTACTTGTTGTAAAATATAAATTGGGATACTATATTTAGCCCCATGAGTGGATTTTAATAGGCATATTTCATTAGCTTTAGAAATTCTTGGCTTTTCGCCTTTTCATAAGTCCGTAATTCTGTACAGGATGTACAGAGCCGAGCGGCTACCACGGATGGTAGCATCGCGAGGGTAGGACTTTGAAAACAAAGAAAAGCATAGAATTTCTTAGCGTAATGAACTAATGACTAAATTAATCCACCATGGGGCTAAGTTTAAATTTATTTAAATTACTAATCGGTAATCCCTACTAAATTAAAGTCCTATTTAATATGAATCCTTCAAAAAATTCAACTGCTTCCTCAATGTTCTTAATACCTATTTCATTTAATTCAAGCTTAATATGAAGCTTATTTATATCTCTTACAACAGTTTTTTCTACAACAACATTGCCATATTCACTTTGCATATCACTATATCCTTCTTGATAATCAACAATAATACTAATATTTCCATAGATTTTATCTTGTGGCTGATTAAATATATCAATTATTATAAACTCCAAAGGATTTTTAGGACTAGAATAGAAATATTTAAATGCTATGTTTTCATCCAATCCATCCTTAATGCCATCGTAATACATCAAATTCTTTCTATCCTGCAATAAATTCGCTAATTTTTCTTTTAAATTTAATTCTTGTACTTTTGCTAAACTTCTCAAAATGTCACCTCCAAATCACACAAAACCTATAATATCATATCTTTTATATATTTTTCAACAAACCAACCCCAACATATTCTAATTTTCATCTTTTTTTCATATTTTAATATGATAGAACTTTTAATGGAGGTAAAACTATATGGATATACAAAAAATTTCTCTATTGATGGACATTTTAAACAGAGAAAAAAATACATCAAATATTCTCTATACCATAAATAAAAAAGGTTTAAATGTTGAAGCTGTTACTATTAATCATAGCTATGCTGTTTTAGATTTAGCTAAACTTTTATCAGATTACAGAATAAATACAGAGCTTAGTGAACCTGTAATACTAAATAAAGAAAAAGAAGAATTAATTAATGAACTTGTGGAGGATATAACATATTATACTAACTTAATTTCAGATGACAATATAGATATAAACAACCCTTTAAAGAGGCTTATAAATATTAAGTGCCAAATAATCCAATCTGTTGTAAACAATAAGCAAAGGGAGTTAATATTAACTGTTGATGAACTTTTAAAATACGATGGTTCAAATAATAACCCTGCCTATGTGGCTGTAGATGGAATAATATATGATGTATCAAACAGCAAAACATGGCTAGAAGGTGTTCATTACGGTCTTGTTGCTGGAAGGGATTTAACAGATGAAATCAATGGCTGCCATGAAAACAAAGAAGAAATATTATCTAAATTAGTTCCTGTTGGAAAGCTAAAAAAATAAGGCCTACTTGG
>JAOAFH010000162.1 GCA_026416355.1 Clostridiales bacterium
ATACACTATACTAAGTGCTGTTATTATAAATGTTACTGTATCAATATGTCCTGGATCTAGATTTGAAAAATGAAAAACCAAAGCTGTTACTAAAAGTAGAACAATTGATAAAACTACTCCCCTAATCAATGCTCTTAAGTAAATCAATGCTAAATTTTCTTTAATATCTTCCTTTGACATTAAACCACCCCCATATTAATTATATGAGGGTAGCAACATTAATTATGATTAGAATGTCCACTTTCCTTCGTTATATCCATACTTTTCGAAGAATTCCTCTTTAAAATCTAGAAGTCTATCTTCCATAATTGCCTGTCTTACATCTTCCATTAATTTTAATAGGAATCTTAAATTGTGTATTGTAGTTAATCTCGCTCCTAAAATTTCCTTAGCCTTAAATAAGTGTCTTATATATGCTCTTGAATAGTTTCTACATGCATAACAATCACACTCTTCATCTAAAGGTCTAAAATCTTCTGCGTATTCTGCATTTCTAACAACTAATTTTCCTTTGCTTGTAAATACTGTTCCATTTCTTGCTATTCTAGTTGGAAGAACACAGTCAAACATATCAACACCACGAATTACCCCTTCTAAAAGAGCATCAGGACTTCCTACTCCCATAAGATATCTTGGTTTATCCTCTGGTAATAAATGCACTGTCCAATCCATTACTTGATACATTATATCCTTAGGTTCTCCAATACTTAAACCACCAACAGCATATCCTGGGAAGTCAAGTTTTATCATTTCTCTTATACTCTCTTCTCTCAGGTCTTTATACATTCCACCTTGTATTATACCAAATAGAGCTTGTTTTTCAGTGTTTTTATGTGCTTTTAGACATCTTTCAGCCCATCTTATTGTTCTATATAAAGAATTTTTTGCATAATCATAGTCACATGGATATGGTAAGCATTCATCAAAAGCCATTATAATATCTGCACCTAAGGCGTTTTCAATTTCAATTGCCTTTTCTGGAGAAATAAAATGCTTTGAACCATCTATATGTGATCTAAATGTTACTCCTTCTTCTGTTATGTCTCTTAACTTACTTAAACTAAACACTTGAAATCCACCACTATCTGTTAATATTGGTCTATCCCAATTCATAAAACTATGTAAACCACCTGCTTTTTCAACAAGCTTTTCCCCTGGTCTCATATATAAATGATATGTATTACTTAAAATTATCTGAGCACCAATTTCCTTTAATTCCTCAGGTGTCATTGTTTTTACTGTAGCCTGTGTTCCTACTGGCATAAATATAGGAGTTTCTATTACTCCGTGTGGGGTGTGAAGTCTACCTAGTCTTGCACCTGATTGCTTACAAGTTTTTATATGCTCATAACGAATTGCACCCATGACTTTCCTCCTACTTTATAAACATTGCATCACCGAAACTAAAAAATCTATATTTTTCATTTACAGCTGTATTATATGCATTTAAAATATTATCTCTTCCTGCCAGTGCACTAACTAGCATAATAAGTGTTGATTCTGGTAGATGAAAATTTGTAATTAATGCATCAACACATTTAAATCTATATCCTGGATAGATAAAAATATCTGTCCAACCACTTGAAGGAACAACGTTACCTTCTTCACTTGCAGCTGTTTCTAATGTTCTACATGAAGTAGTTCCAACTGCAATTACACGTTTTCCTGATTTTTTTGCATTATTGATAATCTGTGCATTTTCTTCATCTATCATATAAAATTCTGAATGCATTTTATGTTCTTCAATATTTTCAACCTTTACTGGTCTAAAAGTTCCTAAACCAACGTGAAGGGTCAAATATGCTATTTTAATACCTTTTTCTTGTATTTTTTCTAGTAATTCATGTGTAAAATGTAATCCTGCTGTTGGAGCAGCAGCAGAACCTTCAACTTTTGAATACACTGTTTGATATCTTTCCCTATCTTTAAGTTCTGCCTTTATGTACGGTGGAAGTGGCATATTTCCAAGTTTATCTAATATTTCTTCAAATACTCCATTATATTCAAATTCAATAATTCTTCCTCCAGATTCGGTATTATCAAGAACAGTACATCTCAGTTCTCCATTACCAAACACAAATCTAGAACCAGTTCTTGCTTTTTTACCTGGCTTAACTAAAGTTTCCCATTTATCTTTATCTATTCTTTTTAATAGTACAAATTCCATCTTTGCGCCTGTATCTTCTTTTTCCCCAAACAATCTTGCTGGTATAACCCTACTATTATTTAATACTAGGCAATCTCCTTCATTTAAATATTCAAGAATATCTCTAAATATTCTATGCTCAATATTTCCGGTTTTTTTATCCAAAACCATAAGCCTTGACATATCCCTAGGCTCAATTGGGTGTTGTGCTATTAGCTCTTCAGGCAAATCAAAATAAAAATCCTTTACATTCATTCAATCACCTCTAATCACTGCTTCTTTGTATATTAAGATGTTTATATGCGGCATCTGTAACAATTCTTCCCCTTGGTGTTCTAGAAATAAATCCAATCTGTAAAAGATATGGTTCATACACATCCTCAATTGTATCACTTGACTCACCAATACAATATGATAATGTTTCAAGGCCCACTGGTCCACCACCAAATTTATTTATTATTGTTAATAATATTTTTCTATCTAGATTATCAAGACCTAATGCATCAACGTCTAGCATATCTAATGCAGCTACTGCTATCTCATAGGTAATAATACCATTTCCTTTTACTTCTGCATAGTCCCTAACTCTTTTTAATAGTCTATTTGCAATTCTAGGAGTGCCTCTTGACCTTCTTGCTATTTCTACAGCACCTTCTTTATGTATTTCTGTTTTTAATATTTGCGCCGAACGCATTATTATACTTGTTAAATCACTTATATTATAATACTCTAGTCTGCATATTACACCAAATCTATCTCTCAAAGGAGATGTTAGCATACCTGCTCTTGTTGTAGCTCCAATCAAAGTAAACTTAGGCAAATCAATTCTTATAGATCTTGCACTTGGTCCTTTTCCAATTATTATATCAAGGGCATAATCCTCCATAGCATGATACAAAATTTCTTCAACACTTCTATTTATTCTGTGTATTTCATCAATAAACAAAACATCATTTTCCCCTAAATTAGTCAAAATTGCTGCTAAATCTCCTGCTTTTTCGATAGCTGGACCAGATGTAATTCTAAGCCCTGAACCCATTTCATTTGCAATTATTGACGCAAGAGTTGTTTTACCAAGTCCTGGAGGACCATATAAAAGAACATGGTCTAGTGCTTCTCTTCTATTTTTAGCTGCTTTAATAAATATATCTAACTTTTCCTTTACCTCATGTTGCCCTATATACTCATTTAAATATTTTGGTCTTAAACTACCCTCTATTTCAATATCCTCAAATTTTAAATCTGATGAAATTAGCCTTTCCTCCACCTAAATCACCTAACCTTTCATTAAAACCCTTAAAGAAAGCTTAATAATATCTTCAATAGACGTTGCATCCTTTGATACCTTTGAAATTGCATACAGTGCTTCTTTTCTAGTATATCCTAGTGCTATTAGTGCACCTACTGCTTCATTTTCATCTATACCTTCAACAGTAACAATTTCATCATTATTTTCCTGCTGAATAAGTTCATAATCCTTAAATTTATCTTTCAATTCTAATATTATTCTTTGAGCTAATTTCTTACCTACACCTTGTGCTTTTACAATTGCCTTTTCGTTATTTGCAATAACTGCTAATATAAAATCTTGGGCTGATAATGATGACAAAATTGATATTGCTGCTTTAGGTCCTACACCTGAAATTGATATTAACATTTTAAATATATTCAATTCCTCTTTATTTAAAAAACCATAAAGCAATATTTCATCTTCCCTAACCTGTTGATAAGTATATATCTTAACCTTTTCACTTTGTTTCTCTAACTTTTGAATATCTCTATAGGACATATGTATTTTATATCCTATATCGTTATTTTCAACAACTACACCATCTTCTATTACTTCCTCTATGTAACCCTTTATAAAATATATCATTCTACCACCTCAACGAACTCTAAATAATTCACTCATATTGTTTGTGTGTGCATGACAAATTGCTATTGCTAGTGCGTCTGCAACATCATCTGGCTTTGGAACATCTTTTAAGTTTAACAAAACCTTTACCATTTGTTGTACTTGTTTTTTATCTGCACGTCCATATCCTGCAACTGCTTGTTTAACTTGCAAAGGTGTATACTCATAAATTGGTAATTTTCTTTTTTGAGCACACATTACTACAACCCCTCTAGCCTGTCCTACCGTTATAGCAGTCTTTGCATTTTGATTAAAAAACAATTCTTCTAGAGCAAAAGCATCAGGTTTGTAATGAGTTATTATCTTATCTAATTCATCATATATTAATTCTAATCTTTCTGGCAATCTATTTTTTGGTGAAGTTGTTATTGCACCATAATCTAAAACTCTAAATTTATTTTGATTATATTCAATAACACCTACCCCAACTATTGCAATTCCAGGGTCAATTCCTAATATAATCATATTTTCCTCCCAACGAAAATTTGTTCGATTAAAATTATAACAGAAAAAAATAAGGATGCAAAGTATATGCATCCTATGAATCAAAATCTTCGTTTACTAATGCTTTAATTTCTTCATAGCTTTGTTTGATTATTCCTTCTTTTATATTTACCTTTTCTTGTTCTGGCAAGTTTTCGAGCTCAACATCAGTTTCTTCTACAAGCTGTAAACTTCCATTTTCATTAGTTTTAAATATACCTATTTTACCACTATATTCTAACGCTAAGTATACATTAGGTGGCCATTGATTGTCTATTTCCTTTGAAATCTCAACTTTTTCAGAAGTAAATGTATCTACTTTATACCCTTGTCTTGCAAAATATTTTTCAGCTTGTGTTTTATCTAAACCTCTGGTTTCATCATTAGGTTTTATTTTTTCTTCTAAAACAAAGCCTCTTCCTTTTAAATATTTTGTTCTTTTGATTATTTCTGTATTGTCATTAATCAGAGCAGTAGGTACATTTACAGTTGTCTTTGCTGTTACTCCATCTTTTTTTTCTTTATTAGATACAAAATTTTGCATTGTAAAATATCCCGTAAAGAAACTTGCTACTGTTAAAAGTATAATTCCTAAAGTTAAATATATTTTTCTATTAAGCATAATATCCCTCCTTAGAGGGATATTATAACCACTTTATATTATTTTATTCATGTTTTACCAAAATTTATTCTCCCCATCCTTCTGGGAACTCTGCATTATGCCATACATTTTGAACGTCATCATTTTCTTCTAGTCTATCTAACATCTTCTCAAATTTTTCAGCTGCTTCACCACTTATGCTTGCATATGTAGTTGGAACCATTGAAACTTCAGCTGAAACAAATTGAATACCATTATTTTCTAATGCTTCTCTTACAGTTGAAAAATCTTCTGGAGAAGTTATTATTTCATAAACTTCTTCTTCTGATGAGAAATCTTCTGCGCCTGCATCTAACGCCATCATCATAATTTCATCTTCATCAATGTCATCTGATTTTTCTACTACAAGAACACCCTTCTTTTCAAATAAGAAAGAAACACATCCAGTTGTTCCTAAGTTTCCACCAAATTTTTCAAAAGTATGTCTCACTTCACTTGCTGTTCTATTTCTGTTATCAGTTAAAGCTTGAACAATTACAGCTACACCATTAGGTCCATACCCTTCATAAACTATTTCTTCATAGTTTACTGAGCCTAATTCACCTGATGCCTTTTTAATTGCTCTTTCAATATTATCAACTGGCATGTTATTTGCCTTGGCTTTAGCAATAGCATCTCTTAATCTTGAGTTTGCATCTGGATTTGCTCCACCTTCTTTAACTGCAACAGCTATTTCTTTACCTAACTTAGTAAAAATTTTAGCCTTTAGTGCATCTTGTTTTCCTTTTCTGTGCTTTATATTGGCCCATTTTGAATGTCCTGCCATAATTTATTGCCCCCTTAAACTAAAATCCGACTATATATTTTATCACTTTAAACATTAACTTTCAAGGCCTTCGAGAGCAAAACTAAAACTCAACCATTACACATTTATTATAAACAACTTCCATCCCAAAGTCTTTAGCCTTTTCTACTATTTCAAAACTTTCTGCACCAGGTTGAAACCAAACATATTTTATTCCTAATTCATTTGCTTCTTCAATAAACATATCTCCCTTTACTGGGTTAATAACCATATCAATTACATCAGGATTTTCTGGAAGTTCTTTCAGTGATTTAAATGTCTTTTGTCCATCTAGCTCTTTTCCTGATGGATCTACTGGATAAACTTTATATCCCTTACTCTTTAAAAAATTATATATTTTATTTGCAAATTTTTCTTTATTTGATACACTTCCAACAACAGCCCATATTTTCTTATCTTTATATTCTGCTATATTCATAGAGGCACCTCCATAATTTCTCCTTCTTCATTTATAAAGCAAGTAACCTTTTCTTGTTTTATTTTTATTATATCACTTCCATTATTCATTTCAATCATATCTTGTCGAATTTTCTGAAAATCTTCGTAAAACGACATTATTTCTATTGATACTATATCTGTAAAAGTAGTATCTTTAATTATTATATTTTTCTTAGAAAGATAATTTGTTATTTTCCCATATTTTTCATAATCGCAATTAATATTAAATATTATAGCTTCTGATTCTTTAACCTTACCTGCTTCGTCTATTCCCTGTTTACATGATGCTCCATAAGCTCTTACAAGTCCACCTGCTCCTAATAAAATACCCCCAAAATATCTTGTAACAACAACTGCAACATTATTTAAATTTTCTCTTTTAAGTACCTCTAATACAGGTGGTCCTGCTGTCCCTTGTGGTTCTCCATCATCTGAGTACCTCATTGATATGCCATTATTGGTAATGTATGCATAAACATTATGTGTAGCATCTTTATACTTTTGCTTTATTTCATTAATAAAATTCATAGCCTCTTGCTCATTTAAAACTCTTTTTATATTGCATATAAACCTTGAACGTTTTTCTTCCATTTCAACTTCAACATGTTGCCTAATAGTAAAAAATTCTTTACTCATCTTGTTCTCTCCCCTCAATAATGTCAATTGCTTCTTTTGTTGCATTAATAATATATCCTTTATCACTATCAGTTTCCATCAATTTATATAAATAAGATAATGATTTTTTACTTTTTATTTTGCCTAGAGCCTTTGCTGCATATTGTCTAACTTGAGGTCTTTTGTCAGCTAAAGCTCCTATTAATGCATTTTCAGCTGCTAAATCGCCTATTTTACCAAGAGATGAACAACATATTCTTTTTATATTTCCATCTGTACATCTTAAAAAAGTTATTATAGGTTGCACAGCCCTCTTAGATTTTAATTCTCCTAAAATCCATATATAAAATTGACACTCATCTCTTGTTACCATAAACAAGTTCTCTAAAACATATTCCTCTATTTCTTTTTTCTTTTCTTCATTTAAACTTTCTATTAAAAGTACTCTTTCTTTTCTACTATACTTATATAGTTTTGAAACTATCTCATTTGGTTTTTCTCCAATTTCATTAAGTCTATACTTAATTTTTGATTCAATAATTTGTTTTTCAATTATAGATTTATCTAACCCTCTTATTCTAGAAATGGTATTTATATCCTTTCCCTCTTTATAAAGAAGATAGCTTATGTCCGAATCTGATAATAAATTGACATTTTTCCAAGATAAATTATCCATATTACCACCTATAACCTTATAGACATATTTGTAATTATCAATATAATATGATAATATATTTACTGTAATTTATCAATTATGGAGGTGTTAAAATGATTACTAAGGATATGAGCATAATCGATATCGTTAACCAATATCCTGAAACTGCAGAAGTATTCTTTAAATATGGAATGCATTGCTTAGGATGCATGGCAGCTAGATTTGAAAACCTTGAGCAAGGAGCTCTTGCACATGGAATCGATGTTGATGCAATATTAAAAGATCTAAACGAAGCAATAAAGAAGTAATTTTTTAGCCGTGGAAATTCCACGGCTTTAATTATATAAATTTAAATATTTCACCTTTTTTATATCTATTAAATACTTCTGCCATTTTGTCAATTGCAACTATTAAATCCTCTTTACCAACAGTCGTAAAACTCATTCTAAAGGAATTTGTCTTAACTTCGTCAATATAAAAAGCATTTCCAGGTGCAATTAATATCCCTTCATCCTTTAACATGCTTGAAAATATAGCCGAATCCATTGGAGAATTACACCATATATGAATTCCTCCATCTGCTTTGTAAAAGTCTATAAAGCTAGCCCTCTGTTCCATATATTCAAGTAAAAAATCATATCTAGCTCTATAAATATCAACCAGTCTATCTATATGATTATGCCACATTCTCTTTCTAAAATATAAATCAAAAGCTCTTTGCATAAATCCGGAGGTTGATATATCAGTAGAATACTTAACACTTTGAATATCCACTGTTATCTTTTGTGGAGAAATAATATATCCTAATCTTATACCTGGCATAAATATTTTAGAAAAACTTTTTAGGTATATAACTCTATTTGTTTTATCTAACGCTTTTATTGGCAATGTTTTTTCTCCATAGAATCTAAGTTCTGACATATAATCATCTTCTATTATATAGAACCCATACTTATTTGCAAGATACAAAAGACCTAATTTTGTATCCTCCGAATAAGTATATCCTGTTGGATTTTGGAAATTTGTCATAATATAAATGAGCTTAATTTTATTTTTGCTAACTACTGACTCTAATATATTAAGATCGATTCCTTCAGGTGTAATTGGTACTTCAATAATATTTGCACCTCGTGACCTAAAAACAGCTACTGCACCTGCATATGTTGGAGATTCCACTACTACATTGTCACCAAATTTCAAAAGTGTTTTTGAAATTACATCTATTCCTTGTTGAGCACCAGATATTATTTGTATATCTTCTAAATTAGCTTCAATACCAATTTCTTTAGAGTAATATAATAAACTTTCCCTTAGTGACATATACCCCTTAGGTTCTTGATATGTAAAGGCATATCCACCATCTCTATCTAGAACTTCGTTTATTATACTTTTAAATTCATCAACTGGAAAATAGTTAGGATTAGGCATTGAATTAGCCAAATCAATTACTCCATCTTGATTTCTTTTTTCTTCTTTAATTTCATATTTTTCTATTATAATTTCGGCATTTTTAGGACTAACAAAAGTACCACTTCCAACTTTTGAATAAACTAATCCTTCCTGTTCAAGAAGCCTATATGCATTAACAATAGTAACATTATTAACACCTAAACTTTTAGACAAATCCCTTATAGATGGTAGTTTTTCATTTTCACCTAAAGCACCATTTTCAATCAGTGTTTTAATTCCTTGATAAACCTGATTGTATAGTGGCTCAGGGTTATTTTTGTTTATATCTATAGGATAGTGTTTTTTCATACATTCTCCTCTACTTTCTCATAAAGAAAACTGAAGTTGTCCCTTCTCCAACATGGCTTCCTATTGCTGCTCCAATTTCTGATATTACAAATTCTTTTATATTAAACTCTTTTTGAATTTCATCTCTTAACTTTAAACAAAAATCAAGATTATTTGAGTAATTCATTCCTATAACTTGATTTTCAAGTTCATATCCTCTTTCCTTCATGGTATCAATTATTTTCTTTATAATGCCTTTTTCTCCTCTAACCTTATCATAAGGTATGATATACCCATCATCAAATTGAAGTATTGGTTTAACATTTAATAATGTTCCTATAGCTGCTTGTGCAGTTGAAATTCTTCCACCTCTTTTTAACATCTCTAGATTTCCAACAGCAAAAATATGTTCCATTCTATCTCTCATATAAATTACTCTGTTTGCTATTTCTTCAATTGTCTTGCCTTCTTTAGCCATTAAAGCCGCTTCTCTTACAATTAATCCAAGACCAACTGATGCTGCCTTTGAATCAATAACTATTATGTCATCTGTTTCAAGCATATCCTTTGCAATGCAACCTGATTGATAAGTTCCACTTAATCTTGAAGAAAATGCAACGTATAGTATTTGATAACCTTCTTCAATATATTTTTTAAATCTCTCTAAAAATTTTGAAGGTGGTATCTGTGATGTTTTAGGTAGTATTTTTGATTCTCTTAATCTTTGATAAAATTCTTTAGTTGTAATAGTAACTCTATCCTCAAATACTTCATCTTCAAAACTTGCTGTTAAAGGAATCATTTCTACATCTAATTCTTTTAGATAATCTAAATCCAAATCGCATGCACTATCTGCAAATATCTTAACTTTTTTCATATGCAAACCCCCAAAATTTAATAATAATTATATTATACAATTATTGGGCTAAATAAACAATCTCATCAACTAAATATTCTTCGCCATAAGTTGTATATTTTCTAGATGTTTCAATAATAAAGCCTTTTTCCACTAGTTTGTTTAATACTTTACTTAAATCTCCATCTATTTGATTAAAAACAGGTAGATTTTTAATTTCTTGAACAGACATTTGTTTTTGAGTTGACTTTAATACCTCAATGATAGGCATACATATTAATTCTAAATTATTTTCCACAAATTCTTCTACAACATTCACTACATATGATATTCTTTCCTTTAGATTTTCTCCTTCGATTAAACAATTGAAAAGCTCTTTTATACTATAGTCCATATTAACAGCAAATGATAGTATATCTTTATCTGTCATATGTCCCTTAACACTAAGCAGAATTCTTGCATAGTATTTTAATAAGTCAATACACCATTGATATGCTGTTTCAATTTTATTTGTAACAATATACTTGTTAACATAGTGAATTGAATTTAATAAATTTGCTAAAATATCTATGTTCCTAATATTTCTTTCTCTATCTGTATAAAATTTTATTTCATTCAAAACCATCTTTAATTTTTCATCATTGCAATATAGTATTTTCCCACTGAAAACTGCCTTATGGAATGTTCCACCCTTTAAATAATTGTTATACTCTTCAATAAAAATGTCTTTTGACACATATAATATGTTTATTTTTATATTAGCATAGCGTGTTTGTATAATTTCATTCTTATTTTGTTCCTTTGTAATTACGAAAAAGTCAATATCAGATTTTTCCCATATATCTCCATTAATAAGACTCCCATAAATCATTGCGCACAATATACTTGAGTTCGCCTTTAATTTTTTTTCAATATCCAAATACGCCTCTTGATATAATCTAATGTTCATCACTCCACCCCCGACTTTAATAATTTAAACTATAAAATTTACAATATTATATCAAAAAAAAACTTTCTTTACAAACATTTATTCTTGTATTTTTTCTATTTTAACTGTAGTTGTTTTTCCACAATTTTCACAATAACAATAATGGCTACACACCTGTTTGCTATTCTCTAATAAATTTTGTTCTAAGTTTTGTGCATACTCATCAAAATATGTTTCTACTCTATCTTGAACCTTCATTTGTGATTTACAATTAGGACAAATACCAATATAGTCGATAATCCCATTACATACTGGACATATCAGCATGTTTTCATCTCCTTTTCTTTTTTAGTGCATAAAATCCTAGTATAACCAATATTACTGTGGCTAAACATAGTAAGGTAATTACTGGGTTAAAAAAATATTTAACTTTAAAATATATATATGGAAAAGTTAGTATATCTTTAAATCCAAAATCTTCTTTCTTACCTATTGCTAAAGTATATTTTCCTCCTTTTGTTGTTGAGTAAACTCCAATAATATATTTGCCGTCTTTTTCAATTATTCCATTTATTGATTGTGCTTTTAAATATGTTGTTTGGGTAAATTTTTCATAGAATTCATTTGTATAATCAGTTGGATAAGGTACATTTATTACCCCATAGCCTTGAGGTATATCAAATGGCACACTATCTTTATTTTGAATTTGTTTGCTTATAATTACAAAGTTAGGTTCAAAATTTTTATTAGACTTTATTTTTGGTACAAGCATCTCAATATAAAAATTTTGTCCTTCCTTTGCTTCAAATTCATAAAAATCCACATCGTTTTTACCATCTAATTCTGCATAAATGGCATAGGATATTTGATGGTTATCAATAACGATTGGAGCGTTTATAGATGTATCTTTATTTTCAAATATTGGCTTGTGTGCGCTTACTACTGTTGTAATGAAAACTAAAAAAATAAAAAATGAACTCAAAATTTTCTTTCTCATGAAAACGCCTCCCTTCTTTATTAAAATATATTCAATTTTTATATTTTTATACAAAAACAAGCATTTTGAAGATATCTTAAAATTAAATTTAACAATTAAAAATATTATAATAAAATAAGCCATGATAGATTTAAAGTAAAATGATATAAATTTAAAAACGATAGTGGTTCTTAATAAAAATCATATTACTTTAAATTACTCATGGCTCATTTATATATATTTTAAATATATACAATTCATTCTTTTATTTGAAATTCAGATTTAGGAAGACCACATATTGGGCAAATCCAATCATTTGGTAAATCCTCAAAACTTGTTCCTGGTTCAATTCCATTGTCTACATCTCCTATACTTTCATCGTATACATACCCACATGCCGGACAAATATACTCAATCATTTTTTCACATCCTTTCTTCTAAAATGTTTCTCTATATCTATCCATTATATTTCCAAAAATTTCTGCTGTAGTTGGTGGTGTATATGATATTGCATTAGCTCCAGCTAATATAGTATCACGAATGGTTTCATCTGTTGGTCCACCTGTTGCTATTATAGGTACGGTTGGAAACTCCTCTCTTATTCTTTTTACAATCTTTGCTGTATTTTTTGCACCTGAAACATTAAAGATTGTTGCTCCTGCCTCTAATCTTTCTCTAAAATTCTCCTTTTCTGAAACAACTGTAACAACAATTGGTATATCTATTGTTTCCCTCATTGCTCTAATAGTATCATTTGTAGTTGGCGCATTAACAACAACACCCATAGCACCCTGAAACTCCGCATCAAGTGCAAGATTTATAACTCTTTTTCCCGTTGTAATGCCACCACCTACTCCACAAAATACAGGTACATCAGCAGACTGCATTATTGCATGAGTTATTACAGGTTGTGGAGTAAAAGGATATACAGCAATGACAGCATCGGCATTCGTATTTCTAATTATTGCAACATCAGTAGTAAAAACTAATGATTTTATTCTTTTGCCAAATATTAATATTCCACTAGCTTCTCTAATTGCAAGTGGCATTTCAATCATATGGCTTCTTAGGGCACCTTTTATTTCTGGTATAAACTTATTATTCATGTAAATACCTCCTTTTATGCAAACCTATTTATAGCTTAACCTATAATTCTCTTTAATAAATAATATAAAAATACAAACAGTATATATAAGCAGGAGATGATTAAATGAACAGGATTTTAATAACTTTTTTATTATATATTTTTATAATTAATTCTACAATATCAACATTTAAACTCATATGTTATGATTCTATTACTTCATCCAAAAAAAGTAATGATAAAATATGTTTAATAATAATTGATGGTTTAAGATTAGATACAATAAGTTCAATGCCTTTTATTAAAAATCTAATTGATTCTAATATAGCATCTTTTTCTATTTCTAAAGCTGAAAAGCCAACTTTATCTCGACCTGGATACATGAGAATTTTAACTGGAAGTCCAACTAATATAAATGGTATATTTTCTAATATTCAACATATACCTTCACCAATATTAGGTATCAGCGATTTAGCTTTATATAAAAAATTGAAAACCAGTTTATGTGGATACTTTTGGGTATACGAACTATTTCCTTTTACTTTCCATAATAAAAATATATATTATATCAGAGATGGAAAAACTTTTTCTGATTCAATGAATATTTTATCTAAGTATTCTCCAGATTTTTTTATAATTCATCCTATGTCAGTCGATAATGCTGGTCATAAATTTGGAGGGTATTCAAATGAGTATAAGAATGAAGCTATAAAAATTGATTATGAAATTTCAAAACTATATAAAACCTTAATAGATAATAATTATAGTATTATTATTACCTCTGACCACGGCCACCTTAACTTTGGTGGGCATGAACTATATCATGAAACAACTTTTTTAACACCCTTTGTGTTTATAAACTCAAGTCATAAAAAAGTTAACATTCCTTTTTATATCGATCAAATAGATATAGCTCCAACTATATGCGATTTGCTTGGTATCCCAAAAACTTTATATATGACTGGAAATTCTTTTATAGATAACAACAATATTGAACCTATTAGAAAACCACATATTTTAAATTCAAACTTAACATTTGCTGCTAACTTAAAATTTTCTTTATCCATAACTATTCTTCTTCAAATAATAAACCTAATAACATTTATTTTATCATGTATTATTATTTTTAAATTACAGAAAAATTAATTTTTTAACATATATTCTCATTTTATATCCATTTTATCATAATAGAACAAAAAGGGTAGATGTATTTCTAAAAATTAACATTACATCTACCCTTTATTTTACCTATTTAATATTTCTTTTACTCTACGTCTTGCCTCATATAGATAATATTCTTCATCAATAGTCTTAAGTTCATAATCTTCCATTATAATATTACCATCTACAATTACTGTTTTTACATCATTACCATTGGCTGCAAATACAATATTTGAATATACATCATGTATAGGCAACATATGTGCCTTATTAGTATCAATAATTATCATATCTGCTTTATAATTCTCTTCTATTTTACCAATTTTATCATCAATACCTAATGCAATATACCCATTTAATGTTGCCATTTTCAAAGTATTATATGATGATAAAGCTGTTGCGTCCATATTGCTTAGCTTTTGTAATAGAGATGCAGAACGCATTTCATCAAACATATCAAGATTATTGTTGCTTGATGTACCGTCAGTTCCTAAGGCAACATTAATATTATAATCTATCATTTTAGTCACAGGAGCTATGCCACTTGCTAGTTTCATATTACTCTGAGGGTTATGAACCGCTGTTATATCTTTACTTTTTAGTATTTCAAAATCATTTTCATATAGATGTACACAATGTGCAGCAATCGTTTTTGTTCCATCAAACATTCCTATACTATCACAAAGTTCAATAGGTGTCATATTGTATTTTTCTTTAATTATTTCAATCTCATCTAATGTCTCACTTAAATGAATATGTATTGGCATATGTCTATATCGAGCATAGTCACCAACTTGTTTTAGAACTTCCTTATTAAGTGTATAAGGAGAATGTGGACCTATTAACACATTTACATATTTACTATCTTTAAATTTGTTGTACATATCATCAACATATTTAAATTGTTCTTCATTTTTTTCCCCTATAATAGTGTGTGCTAAAAATCCTCTAATTTTAACCCTTTCAACAACATCTGCTATATTAATCTCATGGAAGTACATATCGATAAATGCTGTTGTTCCACTTTTTATCATCTCAATTAGGCCTAGATAACTACCTATCTCTACATCACCTTGGGTAAGCTTATTTTCAAATGGCCATACTTTTTCTCTTAGCCATTTCATTAATGGTAACCCTTCGCCATACCCTCTAAGTAATGTCATTGGTATATGCGTATGGGAATTAACAAACCCAGGCATCAATATTCCACCTTTTGCATCTATTACATATGCTCCATTTAAATCATTAGTATATTCTCCATTATTAACTTCTTTTATTTTGTTGTCTTCTATATAAACATACCCATTTTCAATAACATCTTTTTTCCCCATAGTTATAATTATTGCATTTTTAACTAGAACCCTATTCAATAAAAATCACCTCCAAAGCTGTATTAATATTATATAAATTCAGAAGTATTTTAACAAGTATGTTACAAAAAAATAAGGTACTGAGCACCTTATTTTTACTTATTTAACTTATTATATATTGTTTATATTTATTTATTATGTCCTCTGTTGTTTCTATTATTAATTCAATTCCATCCTCTTTATATTCTTCTGATTTTACGCATTTAAGCTCATACATACTTGATACTACTCTAGCATCTGAATATGGTATTAAAAGCTTAGCTTCTATTATTTTAGAAAAAATTCTTGATTCTATTTCCTTTAAGAATAAGTCTAAATTAATTTCTTTTAATGCTGATATTTCTATACAATCTTTGAATTTTGCCTTTATAGCCTGAATATTTTCATCTTGTGCTAAATCAATTTTATTAATTGCCAATATTGTTTCTTTATTTTCTGCTCCTATTTCCTTTAAAACTTTATTTACTGTTTCAATTTGAACAAGAGCATTTTCATTTGAGCCGTCAACCACATGAACTATTAAATCACTTTCCACAACTTCTTCTAAAGTTGATTTAAAAGCTTCAACTAGATCATGTGGTAATTTTCTAATAAACCCTACTGTATCTGAAAAAAGTACTTCTTTACCACTTGGTAAATTTATAACTCTTGTAGTTGTATCTAATGTAGCAAATAACATGTTTGCTTCAAACACTTTTTCTTTATCATTACCATATAATTCACACAGCTTATTTCTAAGTGTTGACTTGCCCACATTTGTATAACCAACAAATGATACGACTGGAACTTCGCTCTTTTTTCTTTTTTCTCTTTGAACACTTCTAGTTTTCTTAACCTTTTCAAGCTCTTTTTCTAAATCATATATTCTTTCTCTTATGTGTCTTTTATCTATTTCTAATTTCTTTTCACCAGGTCCTCTTGTTCCAATTCCTCCACCTGTTCTAGATAATACATGACCAAGACCAATTAATCTAGGAAGTCTATACTTTAGCTGTGCAAGTTCAACCTGTAATTTACCTTCCATTGACTTAGCTCTTTGTGCAAATATATCTAGAATTAAGGTAGTTCTATCTATTATTTTGCACCCAATTATTTCTTCTAAATTTCTAGTTTGAATGCCACTTAATTCATCATCAAATATAACCGTATTTACCATTAAACTTTGTCTTAAAAGAGCTATTTCTCTTGCCTTTCCTGAACCTATATAATATGCAGGATCTACTTTAAACTTATTTTGAATTACTTTATATACAACTTCAGCACCAGCAGTTTCTGCAAGCTCCTCTAATTCATCTAATGATTCTTCAACAGAGTATCCATCCTCAGTTCTACAACCAACTAATATAACTCTTTCTTTACCTGAAGAATAAATTTCATGTGGGACAAATTTCAAGCTACCCTCAAGCTCTGTTATCATATCAATAAAATCAACATCAGATAGTTCTTCTATGTTAAATGGGCCTTCAACAAAAACCTCATTTTTAATAACTCCTTCTTCTATTTTTAAATATCCAAAAGAAAATGAAACTGGTTTCCCCTCTTCTACACCTACAGCTACCATAGAGTCAAATCTCATATCTATTAGCGCAGTAACATCTGGAGATGACAGTCTTGAATCATTGGATAAGTGTGTATGTATACATCTAATTCCATTAAATCCTCTTTCACTTCTCTTTTCACTCATAAACTCAAGTGGTGCTGTTAAATTATCTCCAATTAGTATATTTAAAACTTTACCTCTTCTGTTAATATAAATTGCTATTTCCCTATTTATTAGATGTGATATCTCTGATATAACATCTAATATTTCTCTTGTTATTAATACATTTTTTTCACAGTCTAGTTCATATAGTTCCTCTAATCTATCTAAATATACTTTTTTGATTCCTTCTACATTACCTGATATCATTCTTGTTCACTCCTTTTGTAACTTTAACCATAAAATTAATTATAACATCTACTAGAAATATCCTCAAGTTAAAAGCATCTTCTACATTTTACATTGGAATTCTTGACTTTTTTTAAACAATAATTTATATTATTTTTAATATACAAATTAATGGAGGGTCTATGATGGAAAATAAAAAAGAAAACATATTAATATCTGCTGAAGAAATCTCATCTAAGGTTGCCGAATTAGGTGCTCTAATTTCAAATGATTATAAAGATAAAAAGCTTTATATCCTTTCACTTTTAAGAGGAAGTTTTATTTTCACAGCTGACCTTGTAAGACACATATCAGTTCCTGTTAAAATAGGATTTATGACAACATCAAGCTATGGCCATAGCGAAGAATCATCTGGAAATGTTAAAGTAGTTCATGAAATATCAGATAATATTGAAGGATACGATGTACTTGTGGTTGATGACATAGTAGACACAGGTATAACAATGAAATTCGTTATGGAATATCTTCAAAAATATAATCCTGCAAGTGTAAAATCATGTGTTTTACTTGATAAACCTGAAAGAAGAAAGGTTGAATTAAATCCTGATTATAAATGTTTTACTATCCCTGATTTATTTGTAGTTGGCTACGGATTAAACTATGGTGATTATTATAGAAATAAGCCTTATATATTTAATTGGGATAAGGAATAATTAATTATATCTAACCATTAAATGTGATATAACAGCCATGAATAATTAGCAAGTATATAGTATTTTAAATATACTTGTCAATTGTTTCATGGCTTTTGTTTTTCTATGTAAATTAGCATTTGTGTAATTTAATAATAATCTATAAAATCATACAAAAATAAAAAAGGTTGCTTTTGCAACCTCATATATTCAAATTGGCTCCACGGAGAGGACTCGAACCTCCAGCCCTTCGGTTAACAGCCGAATGCTCCACCATTGAGCTACCGTGGAATATATTTAATTAAATTAAAGTTCTTTCAAAACTACACAGCCATTAGGTTATGATCAAGCCCTCGACCTATTAGTACCAGTCAGCTGAACGCCTTACGACGCTTACACCTCTGGCCTATCTACCTAGTGTTCTTCTAGGGGTCTTACTAGCCTACGCTATGGGAAATCTCATCTTGAGGTGGGCTTCGCGCTTAGATGCCTTCAGCGCTTATCCCTTCCGAACATGGCTACCCAGCTGTGCCACTGGCGTGACAACTGGTGCACCAGAGGTTCGTCCATCCCGGTCCTCTCGT
>JAOAFH010000023.1 GCA_026416355.1 Clostridiales bacterium
AGACATGCCCCTACACCGCACGCCATCTTATTTTCCATCAACACATAAACAGGAGTTGCACATCTTTTGCATATATCCACAACCTTTTTCATCATAACCTCTGGTCCACAACATATTACTACATTGTAGTCAAATGGATTAAATATCTCTGTTATATACCCCTTATGTCCAACTTCACCTGTTTCTGTTGAAACATATATTTCTTTGACATATTCCTTAAATTCATCTATAAGATATGGCTTTTTGTTAAATCCACTGTATAGGTCTATATCTGCATCTAACTCTTTAGCGAACTTTAGTAGTGGTGCTATCCCTATACCACCAGATATTAGGGCGACTTTACCTTTTATGTTTCTTGTTTCAGTTCCGTTTCCAACAGGCCCTAAAACATTAATTTTATCTCCCTCTTTTAAATCACTTAATAACTTTGTTCCTCTTCCTTTTACTTGGTATGCAAATTTTACTAAACCATTTTCCCCACTATGAACACTAATTGGCCTTGAAAGAATTGGCTCTTCCTGCCATGATTTAAGCATATAAAACTGTCCCGCCTTTATTTCATCATCTATTTTAAGTGTTAAAACATAAATATCTTCTTGAACATTAACATTTGATACCACATCAACAATTTTATATTCCACCTAAAATCTCCTCCCTCATCTTTATTGCTTCTTTTCTGGCATATACATCAAAATTCATATGGTCTTCATAATTTTTATAGGCTAGAAGTATTCCCCTTGATGAGTTAACAACTCCACCATTTTTATTTATTAACAGATTTCTTACATCCTCTGCTTTTCCACCCTGTGCACCATAGCCTGGTATTAAAAAGAAGCTATTTTTATATCTTTCTCTTATTTCTATTCCTTCTTCAGTATTTGTGCAACCTACAACAAATCCTATACTGCTAAAGTTACATTCACCTATATATTCTTCTGCCATTTTGCTAAACATATCTCCAACATGCTGATAAACTCTTTTACCAGAATCTAATTTTTGCATTTGTATGTCATATGAGCCTTTGTTTGATGTTTTAAGCAGTAAAAACAATCCCTTTTCCTTATTTTTTACATAGCTTAGATATTCTTCGATACTATCAAGGCCCATATATGGATTTAATGTTATAAAATCTCCTTCAAAGTCACCTTCAAAATGTGCCTTAGCATACATCTTAGCTGTACTTGAAATGTCACTTCTTTTTATATCACATATTGAAATAAGACCTTTTTCTCTTAAATACTTTAGTGTTCTTTTGTATATCTCAAGTCCACTTATTCCTAAAGCCTCATAATATGCTATTTGAACCTTATAACATGATGCTGTATCCTCTGTTGCATCTATTATTTTTCTATTAAATTCAAATAGTGCCTCATATTCATTTGAATGTTTTTTCAAAAACTCATTTGGAATATAGTTTATTGCTGTATCAAGCCCAACGCAAACAGGCCCTTTTTCTTCAACAGCCTTGTATAGCTTATCTATTATCATTATTTTCACCCCTTCTATAAACCACTCTTCCACCCTTTATAGTTAATACCACTTCACCAAATACTTTATGTCCATTAAATGGTGTGTTTTTGCCCTTTGACACAAATTTATTTGAATCTATCTTTAGCTCTTTATCTAAATCAACTAACACAACATCCCCATCAAATCCTACTTCTATCTGTCCTTTATTTAACCCCATAAGTTTTGCAGGGTTTTTAGACATAAGCATACTTAACTTTTTTAAATCTATGTGGCCTTTTTTTACAAGATGCGTATAGCATATTGAAAATGCACTCTCAAGCCCTGAAATACCAGGTGCTCCATTTGACTTATCAACATTTGTGTGAGGTGCATGGTCTGTTGCAATTGCATCAACATAGCCGTTTTTAATAGCTTCTATTATCCTATCAACATCTTCTTTTTTTCTAATAGGTGGGTTTACTTTATAATCATTATCATATAGTGCTATATGATGTGGGGTGACCTCACAAGTTACATTTACTCCCTCATCCTTTGCTCTTATAATTTCATTTATTGCTTCCTTTGTACTAACATGGGCAACATGTAGTCTAGCACCTGTAAATTTACACAAAGATATATCCCTCATTGTCATAATGTTTTCCGAAAGTCTTGTATCTACCTTTGCTATTTCCTCATCTTCGGCATGGGAAATAACAGTTATGCCCATCTTTTTTGATTTCATCATTGCATCAAGCATAACCCTACTTCTTAATACTCCTTTACCGTCATCTGATATAAACCTTGTTGGAAATTTTAAATCATCTAGATGTGATGTGTCTTTACCATCCATATTTTTAGTTATAGTTACTGTTTGGTGAACATCAATAAGATTAATTTCCTTTGATTTTGATAAGACATAATTTATAACATAATCGTTTGAACAAACTGGATTAGTATTTGCCATTAAATTTACTGCTGTATAGCCACCTTTTACTGCAGCTAAGCTTCCTGTTAATATATCCTCTTTATAAGTAAATCCTGGTTCTCTAAAATGACAGTGCATATCCACAAATGAGGGAAGTAGCACAAAGCTCTTCCCATCAACTGTTTCACAAGACTTTTTTATATTTTTTCCTATTTCTGCAATTATTCCATTTTCTATATAAACATCTAATATATCATCTTTATTGCAGTCTACTATTCTTGCATTTTTAATTAATAGATTCATATTACACCTCCATTTTTGAGTATGCCTCATCACAATAAAGACATCTATATTCCCCATTTTCCCTATCAACAAGATAGAATATATGCTTTATGTGTGGCTCAATGGAAGTTACACATCTTGGATTTTTGCATTTTATTATATTTACTACTTCCTCAGGAAGATTAAGTTTTATCTTTTGTGTTATAACTTCGTCCTCGATTATATTAATTGTGATATTTGAATCTATTAAACCTAAAACTTCAAAGTTTAAATCGATTGTATTTTCTATTTTAATAATGTCCTTTCTACCTAGCTTATTGCTAGTTGCGTTTTTAATTAAGGCAACATTATAGTCTGCTTTATCTAAACCAAGGTATTTAAATATTTCTATTCCTAGACCTGCTCTTATATGGTCGATTACTATTCCATTTTTTATACTAGCTATATTAAGCATTTCTCTCCACCGTTACAGAAAACTTATAAAACTTTATAAAGTATCTATAATACATTATAAAGTTTATGTTTCCTTCCTTGTTCATCGTGTCCACTTTCGGGTGAACCTAGTCATGTTTATTTGACACTCCAAAGGCTTAAATTCCCCACTAACTAATGGGTACATATCAATAGTTGCTTTTAGTGCTATGCTATTGATTTGCCATAGTTTTTAAGATTTATACTTGCATTTAAGTCCCTATCTATAATATAATCACATCTGTCTCTTATACACATCT
>JAOAFH010000024.1 GCA_026416355.1 Clostridiales bacterium
GCAGTTCCTATTATTTTTGCCTTTTTAGTTCCTGATAGATACCTGTATTTATAATCCGTATCATAGGCACTATATAGGAAAAAGTCAACTAAATCTGGAACAACTGCCTCTCCACCTTCATTTTCAATAAGCCTTACAATATCATTATTTGCTGTTGGATGGAATTTAACAAGTATCTCTCCAACCACTCCAACCCTTGGCTTTCTTATGTTTTCTATTTCAACTGCCTCAAAATCTTTTATCATCTGTGATACAACTTTTTTATATTCAAATATACTTCCACTTCTAACAACCTTTTTACATCTTTCAATCCATTTTTCATATAGATTATCGCATATTCCTTTTTCCTTTTCATATGGTCTTGTTCTATACAATAGTCTCATTATTAAATCACCTAAAAGTAATGCCATAACACCCCTATGAAGCATTGGAAGAGTTATTTTAAATCCTGGGTTTTTCTCAAGACCTACTGCATTTAAAGATATAACCGGAATATGTGACATATTAGCATCCTCTAGTGCCTTTCTTAAAAATCCTATATAGTTGGTTGCTCTACATCCTCCCCCTGTTTGTGATATTATTACCGATGTATTATTTAAATCATATTTTCCTGATTTTAGAGCATTTATAATCTGACCAACTACAATGATAGATGGATAGCAGGCATCGTTATTAACATGCTTTAGTCCTTCATCTATTGCATTTTTATCAACTGATGGAAGAACCACAAGGTTATATCCTGCCCATCTAAATGCCTCCTCAACAAGTTCAAAATGTATAGGCGACATTTGTGGAGCAATTATTGTATGATTTTTCTTCATTTCCTTTGTAAATACAACTCTATTTTTAGTCTTTTTAATCTTTCTTGGTACAAAGTTTAGCTTTTCCCTCTCCTCAACTGCTGCCTTTAAGGACCTTATTCTAATTTTAACTGCTCCTAAATTATTTATCTCATCAATTTTTATTAAAGTATATATCTTTCCGTATGCCTCAAGTAGCTCTTTAACTTGGTCAGCTGTTACTGCATCAAGACCACAACCAAATGATGTAAGCTGTACAAGCTCCATATTTTTTTGTTTTGCTACAAATGTAGCTGCTCTATATAATCTTGAATGGTATGCCCATTGGTCGACAACCCTAAGTGTCTCCTCTAAATTTTCAATATGGGCAATACTATCTTCTGTTAAAACACAGAATCCCTGTGATACTATAAGCCTGTCTATTCCATGGTTTATCTCTTTATCTAGGTGATATGGTCTTCCTGCTAACACAACAGCCTTTTTGTTGTTTTTATTTATATAATCTATTACTTCCTTACCTTTATCCCTTATCTCTTTTTTAAAGTTTCTGTGCTCTAGACTAGCCTTATCTACTGCATCGGATATTTCCTTTTCCGAAATATTAAACTCACTTAATTCCTCATATAATCTCTTTTTTAATCTTTCCTTATCATTGAATGGTAAAAATGGATTTAAAAATTTAACTTCCCTTTCCTTCAATATATCCATATTATTTTTTATAACCTCTGTATATGAAGTTACAACAGGACAGTTATAGTGGTTATGTGCATCATCAAATTCCTTTTCTTCATAAGGAATAGACGGATAGAATATAAATTTAACTCCTTTGTTTATAAGGTTTACAATATGTCCATGAACTATTTTGGCAGGATAGCAAACTGTATCTGATGGTATTGTTTCCATTCCAAGCTCATATAGCCTTCTTGTTGAAGTATCTGAAACAACAACCTTAAATTTAAGCTCATTAAAGAATGTAAACCAAAATGGATAGTCTTCGTACATATTTAATACCCTTGGTATTCCAACAGTACCTCTTTTGGCCTCCGATTCATCAAGTGGCTTATAGCTAAATAATCTATTGTATTTATACTCAAATAAATTAGGTAGCTTATCCTTTGTTGTTTCTATTCCTGCTCCTCTTTCACATCTATTACCTGTTACAACTGTTTTGTCTTTAAATTTACTGATTGTTAATAGACAGTTGTTGGTACATAGCTTACATCTTTTAATTTCATTTGTATAGCTTAAATTATTTATATCTTCTTTACTTAATATGCTAGACTTTTCTCCTTGTTTATATTGTTCCCTAGCAATTAGTGCTACACCAAATGCACCCATTATCCCTGATATATCAGGTCTTACAGCTTCAATGCCTGTTATTTTTTCAAAAGCCCTAAGTACTGCATCGTTATAGAATGTACCCCCTTGTACAACTACCTTTTTTCCTATGTCCTTTGAATCCTTTAGCTTTATTACTTTATATAGAGCATTTTTAATAACTGAATATGAAAGCCCTGCTGAAATATCTCCTATTGTTGCACCTTCTTTTTGTGCTTGTTTAACCTTTGAGTTCATAAATACCGTACATCTTGAGCCTAGGTCAACAGGATGCTTTGCAAATAATGCTATATTTGCAAATTCATCAACCTTCATGTCAAGTGATTTGCCAAATCCCTCTATAAATGAACCACAACCAGATGAACAAGCCTCGTTTAACATTATATTTTCAATAATGCCATCATTTACTGTTAGGCATTTCATGTCTTGTCCACCAATATCTAATATAAAATCAACACCATCTAAAAAATAATTTGCTGCCTTAAAGTGTGCAACGGTCTCAACCTCACCAACATCAATATTTAAAGCATTTTTCAAAAGCTGCTCTCCATATCCTGTTACTGCTGCCTTTGCAATATATGCATCTTGGTTTAAATTTTTATATAAATCATCTAATGCAGAAATAGCAGAATTTAAAGGGCTTCCTTGGTTGCCTGAATAATGTGAATAAAGCAGATTTCCATCTTTATCTATAAGTGCAACCTTTGTTGTTGTTGAGCCTGCATCTATTCCTAAAAAACACTCACCTTTATATGTTTTTATATCTCCTCTTTTAACCCTATTTTTATCGTGTCTTTTCTTAAATTCAATATACTCCTCTTCATCTTTAAAAAGAGGTTCAAGTATATCTTCATCCATTTCTTTAATTGTTGAAGCCTCTTGTAGTTTTTCTATAATATCACTCAATTTAAACATTCCATCATTTTCACTTAAAAGAGCTGCTCCAATTGCAACAAATAGCTGTGAATTTTCTGGAACTATTGCATCTTCTTTGTTTAAATTAAGCGTTTCAATAAATCTTTTTCTAAGCTCAGATAAAAAGAATAAAGGTCCACCTAAAAATGCAACTTTACCTTTAATTGGTCTACCACAGGCTAGTCCACTTATAGTTTGATTTACAACAGCCTGCAGAATAGATGCCGCGATATCTTCTTTCCTTGCTCCTTCATTTAAAAGCGGCTGAACATCAGTTTTTGCAAAAACACCACATCTTGATGCTATTGGGTATATTATCTCATGTCCCTTGGCAAGTTCGTTTAACCCATCTGCATCGGTATTTAAAAGTGTTGCCATCTGGTCAATAAAAGCACCTGTACCTCCTGCACAGGTTCCATTCATCCTCTGTTCTATTCCATTTTTAAAATATGTAATTTTTGCATCTTCTCCACCAAGTTCAACAGCAACATCAACATCCTTTATAATCTTTTCTACAGCATAGCTTAATGTTACAACCTCTTGTTCAAAGGGAATATTCACCCATTTAGAAATAGACATACCTCCAGAACCAGTAACCTTTACATGAACCTTTTGGTCACCCTTCTCTTTTAATAGTTCATTTAGAACATTAAGAAGTGTGCCCTTTATGTCTGAATAATGTCTCACATATCTTTTAAATACAATATCATTATTTTTATCTAATACTACTAGTTTTACTGTAGTGGAACCAACATCA
The DNA here is from genome assembly GCA_026416355.1 of Clostridiales bacterium. Taxonomy (GTDB): domain Bacteria; phylum Bacillota; class Clostridia; order Clostridiales; family Caloramatoraceae; genus Thermobrachium. The sequence goes on from JAOAFH010000024.1 coordinate 3,811, forward strand.
ATACCACATCGTAAAACTCCCCTCATATCTAAGACCTTCCTTCTATGCTAATTTTAATATTATTATTATACTATTGGTTTGTTATTTAATTACTACAATTATGGATTATATTTGTAAAATTAATCTTACGTTAATAAGAAAATTCACCACAAATGGTGA
>JAOAFH010000089.1 GCA_026416355.1 Clostridiales bacterium
GGCCAAAGGCAATAGTTTTTAGCCTACCTATAAGGGATTGAAACAAATAGAAGACGTAAGTCAAAGTTTATTAAGACAAATGTTTTTAGCCTACCTATAAGGGATTGAAACGCTGAATACGACAAAGAAAAAGACAAAATATATAGCTGTTTTTAGCCTACCTATGAGGTTTAAAGCTCCAAAGTAAAGGTAATACTTTACTTTGGAGCTTAAGTTTTACAAAAGGAGGTATTATATTGGATGTAAATGGAACATTGGTTTGGTATTATAACATATGTAAAAGGGAAGTATATCTTATGTCCCACGGTATAGTTCCTAATCAAGATGATGAAAACATTGAAATAGGAAGGTTTATACACGAAAATTACTATAGAAGAAATGAAAAGGAAATACGATTTGGTAATGTTGTGTTTGATATTATGTATCAAAGTGGAAACAAACTGATAATAGGGGAAACAAAGAAATCCTCAAAATTTTTGGATGCGTCTAAATGGCAGCTTCTTTACTATCTAAAAATACTAAGCGAGGCGGGAATAGATGCCAAAGGTATTTTGCAATATCCAGAAGAGAGAAAGCGTGTAGAAGTAGAACTGACAGAGGAAAATAAAAGAAAGCTTAAAGAAATGGAAGAGGAAATAAAAAAGATAATAGATGCACCTTTTCCACCAAAAGTTGAAGATGGCATCTATTGTAAAAGTTGTGCATATAGAGAATATTGTTATGCATAGGGGTGATTAGATGAATAAGGATATATACATATTTTCTAATGGTGAGTTAAAAAGAAAGGACAATACTTTATATTTTGAAACACAGGAGACTAAAAAATATTTACCAGTAGAAGAGATAAATAATATATGGATATTTGGAGAAGTAGATATAAACAAAAGATTTTTAGAGTTTGCTGCACAAAAGGAAATATTACTACACTTTTTCAACTATTATGGTTACTATGTGGGGAGTTTCTATCCAAGAGAACATTTAAATTCAGGATATGTACTTCTAAAACAGGCAGAATATTATATGGATGATAGAAAGAGATTAAATTTAGCAAAAAAAATAATTGACGGTGCCTTTTCAAATATGCTTATAGTATTACGATATTACAAATCAAGAGGCATTGAATTAGAGGATAAAATAAACGAAATAGTTGATAAAAAACAAGATTTAGAAAAATCACAGAGTATTGAGGAAGTTATGGCAGTAGAGGGGAATATAAGAGAAGCATATTATTCTTGTTTTGATAAAATAATAAACAAACCTGAATTTGTATTTGATAAAAGAAGTAAACGTCCACCTCTAAACAGATTAAATGCATTAATTAGTTTTGGCAATTCACTTCTCTATTCTGTGGTATTATCTGAAATATATCATACACAGTTAAATCCCAGCATTGGATACCTACATTCAACTAATAATAGAAAATTTACGTTGAATTTAGATATAGCAGAAATATTTAAACCTGCAATAGTTGACAGACTCATATTTTCTTTATTAAATAGAACACAATTAACAGAAGATGATTTTGAAGAACAGTTAAATGGCATAATTTTAAATGAAAAGGGAAGAAAGATATTTGTACAAGAGTTTCAAAACAAGTTGGATGTAACAATAAATCATCCTAAATTAAACCAAACTGTAAGTTATAGAAGATTAATTAGAATGGAACTTTATAAAATTCAGAAGCACATAACTCAAGATGAAGAATATAATCCATTTATTGCAAGGTGGTGAAGAGATGTTTGTTATACTTGTATATGATGTTGAAGAAAAAAGAGTATCTAAAGTTTTAAAAAAGTGTAGGGAATATTTAACTTGGGTTCAAAATTCAGTTTTTGAGGGAGATATAACAGAGGCAAATTTAAAAAAGTTGCAAATGGAACTAAATAGAATAATTAAAAGAGAAGTAGATTCGGTTATAATATATAAATTTAATAGTCTTAAATATTCAAGTAGGGAAGTAATGGGACTTGATAAAAATCCACAAAATTTGATAATTTAGTGCAATAAAAATATGATGGGGATGAGTTATTATAAAAACGTAGAAGGAATTTGGAATTTTTTATAGAAGTATATATTAACAAGTCTTAACAAAAGAGGTGTCTTATGAGAGTAGAACTTAATCTTGAATTTGACGAGCTGAATCTACCTATCCACTATAACCACATTTTGCAGGCTGTGATTTTGAAATGGATAAACGATGAAAAATATGCACAGTTTATACACGACAAAGGATATGAATACAACAATAGAAGATACAAACTATATACTTTCTCAAGGCTTGAGGGGAAATTTAAAATAGATAAACAAGATAAAAGGATTATTTTTCAAGAAGGTGCAAAGTTTTTGATTTCATCAGTAGATGATGAGTTTTTAAGATATGTTGTAGAAAATTATATAGAAAATGGCTCGATAAATATAATAGGTAAAGAGGTAAAGGTAAAAAACATAAGATATATCTATCCAAAATTCGAGGGAAATGTATTTGTTACAAAATCTCCAATTACAGTGTATAGCACTTTTGAGAAGGATGGTAGGAAAAAAACCTACTATTATAATCCTTCAGAAGATGAGTTTGAAAATTTAATTAAAAGAAATTTGATATATAAATATAACTCCTATTATAACAGCAATTTAAATGAAATAGATTTAAAGATTACTCCAATAAAAGAAACCTTAAACCAAAGTATTATTCTTTATAAAGGAACAGTTATAAAAGGATGGAATGGAGTGTTAAAAATAGATGCTCCAAAAGAAATACTAAAGTTTGCCTATGGGGCAGGAATTGGTAGTAAAAATTCACAGGGATTTGGATGTATTGAAGTAGTATAGGAGGTGAGAGATTGATAGAAGGAATTATCCAATTAGGGCAGGCAGCTTTAAAGGAAAGGGGACTTTTAGATAACATTATAAAGGAAATTGAGCCACAGGTTAATGGAAAGGTCAGATATGTATTTAAGTTAAATTTTGACACACAAAACTTAAATATAGAAATTGATGTT
>JAOAFH010000143.1 GCA_026416355.1 Clostridiales bacterium
ATTAAGTTCAGCTAATATAAGCTTTCCCTTTGTATTTATAATATTAATAGTTGTTCCCATAATTATTGGAACAACTATTAATACTTGTGCAATAACCATAACTGTTGGTGTAAATAATATTCCTAAGCTTCCAAATGGACCTTTTCTTGAAAAAAGGATATAAACTATTAAACCTGCAATTACAGGTGGAAGAGCCATAAGTGTATTAGTTAGTTTTACTATTGTTTTTTTAAATTTAAATTCATTTAAAGAAACAAAAATAGCTGATGGTACAGCTATTATTGCCGAAACTAATGTTGATGCTATTGTTATATATAAAGTAAGTAAAACTATTTCTGTAATGTTTTTATCAAATGTTACAATCAATTTTATGGCTGATAATAAACCTTGCCATATATCCTTCAAATTTAAACAACTCCCTTTTATTTAGTGTTGGCATTTGGTATAAATAAGTTTTGTCCATATTTTTCTTTGCCATATTCACCAATTAATTTTTGTGTTTCTTTAGATAAAATCCAGTCTATAAAATCCTGTGCACCTTTTGAATTTATCTTTGAGTTTTTATTGGGGTTTACCGCTATAACACCATATTGATTAATTAAATCATTTTTATTCTCAAGTAGCACTTTTAATTCTAATTTGTCCTTCATTGCTAAATAGGTTGCCCTATCTGAAATTGTATATGCCTTTTTCTCATTTGCTATCAAAAGCGTCTCTGACATACCCTTTCCTATTGATATATACCAATCACCTGATGGATTTATATTATTTATTTTCCATAGTTTCTTTTCTAGTTTATTTGTACCTGAATCATCCCCACGAGATATAAAATTTGCTTTCTTATCTGCAATTTTTTTAAGTGCACCTGCTGCATCCTTTTCTTCCTTTACATTTGCAAAATCTACTTCTGGACCTAAAATCACAAAATCGTTATACATAACATCAAATCTTTTAAGACCATGGCCCTCTCTTACAAACTTTTCTTCATCTGACTTTGCATGTACCAAAAGAACATCAGCATTCCCATCCATACCAAGCTTTAATGCCTGTCCTGTTCCAACAGCAACTACATCTACCTTATAACCATACTTTTCTTCAAACTTAGGTAATATGTAATTTAAAAGTCCTGAATCTCTTGTACTTGTGGTTGTAGAAAGAATAATCTTTTTGTTGCCTTCTGTTTTTTTACATGAAGTAATTGCTGTAATTAACAGCATAGCAACAAAAACAAGTAATAATTTGCTTTTTTTCATTATAACAACTCCTTTCCTATTTGGGAGGCATATTCGTTTCCAAATATACCCTAGCGGCTTTAAACCATAGCAAACGCCTTAGGCTATAAAGCTCGAAGCTGTCTTAAATTATATCACTCTCCAATTATTTTAACAAGAACACTTTTCTTTCTCATTCCATCAAATTCCCCATAGAATACTTGCTCCCATGGACCAAGATCTAATTTCCCATTTGTAATTGCTACAACAACCTCTCTACCCATTATTGTTCTTTTAAGATGTGCATCTGCATTGTCTTCAAAACCATTATGTCTGTATTGACTATATGGCTTCTCTGGAGCCAATTTTTCAAGCCACAATTCAAAATCTTGATGAAGGCCCAATTCATCATCATTTATAAATACACTTGCAGTTATATGCATAGCATTGCATAAAAGTAATCCTTCTTTAATACCACTTTGTTTTACACTATCTTCTAATGTAGAAGTAATGTTAACAAACCCTCTTCTCTTTGGAATTTCAAACCACAATTCTTTTCTAAAACTTTTCATTCTATCACCCCAAACCTTTTTTATATATTATACCAAAACATCATTCCATTCTTCAAAGCTTACCAAGGCTTAATTTATAATTTATACATCTATGTCATTTTTTATTAACAATAAAGATGTTGCACAACATACAGTAAATTGCTTAAACATAAAGCCATGAACAATAAAAAAGTAAATTAAAATTGTTCATGGCTTTATTGCACTAAAATATTTTATTCTTGCAAAAACCCCTTATTATATATCTTTTAAAATTCTTTTTACTTAACCATAAATATTCCTACTTCACCGTGTTTTAATGTTATTACATCCTCTTTAGTATCTGCTAACTTAAAGTCTCTAAATATTCCATTTATCATTGAAACATTTGTATTTAGAGCGCCTTCAATATCTTCTTTTGTAAGCTTTATGCTATCTTCAAAATCCAAATTACCAACTACTAGAAGTATTCCTTCTTGCAGCTTGTACGCTACTGCTAGTGTGTTTTCTTTATCAAGTCTACACTTGATATATGCATTGTTATCAACTATTACATCAACATATTTCTTTCTTAGTAATGCAACATCTGAAAGAATATTTAAAATTACATCATTTTCGCAGTTATCCCAATGTAATGCATATTTATCAAAGAAGGCTAGTTTTCCATATAGAGGGTCATTCTTATCTAGTAAGAATCTATTTTCTTCCTTTGCATCAAGTCCTAGATTCATTGCTTGCTTTTCTAGTATTTCAAACCCTGATGATATAAATGGAACACCATTTGGTAAAAATGCATTCATTACTGCCACAAATTTTGAGAATTTCTTTTCACCAAGTCTTGATGCTGCTCTTGGTGTATCAGGTGTTTCTGCAGCTGCAAATATTGGTGCCTTTAAGTTTTCCATTTCCTCTAAAAGCTTATTAAATTCACCCTTATAGAATCTAGGTTCAGCTGACCATGCAGTACCAATTATCATATTATAATTTGCTTCTCTTGCTGCCACATCTCCCTTATTGTTTAAAACTTCAGCAATAAAGCAGAAATCATCATCAAATTTTCTCGGATTATCAAGTATCATGTTTTCTAGTTCCTTCGGTAGCGCATGTCCCATATCTATTCTAGCACCATCTATACCATACTTTCTTTGGTAGCTTGGAATTATATCAGCAATTCTTTCCCATAGCTCAACATTCTTTTGTTTTCCTTGAAATATATTTGACTTAATTATGTCAAATAAAATATATGGTGGTTGATTTTCATCAACATACTTGCTAGATTCTTCTGGGTTATCTAAATATAATCTTAGGAATGTTACATCACTCCAAGGTGGTTGTGGGTCGTTTATACAATCTGAGAAAGCTGGAGCTGTTGTAATTCCGTATTCTTGCTGAATTAAGTCAAAGAAATCTAAGTTTTTGTCATTTGCGCATCTTTCTTTTATGCTATTCCACTTAGCTTCATCTATCACATTTGGTGCATGGCAGAATTTCTTAATATGCTTTTTAACACTTTCACTTCCATAAACTTTTGGAAGATTTTCAGCAGAAGGTTGTGAACCTGGCTTTATTCCATCAACAGTTGGTGGTACATAATCATCAAGCTCCTTTATATCTACCCAGTAGAACCACTCAGGATGTTCTAATATAAGTTCACTATCCCTTGCTGATGTTCTCGGAATTATATCAATCATTATTCTCATGCCTAATATATGGCATGCTTCTACTAGTGCCCTAAATTCTTCATCAATTGAAATATCCTCTCCAAGCATTGGATCCTTTAATGTAGGGTCAAGCTCGAAGAAATTTTTAACTGCATATGGAGAACCCATTTCCCCCTTCTTGTATCTCATACTGTTTTTTGAAATTGGAAGAAGATAAATTGCATCAATCCCCATTTTTTTAAGTAGTGGTAATAGTGCAATAGTCTTTAGGA
>JAOAFH010000058.1 GCA_026416355.1 Clostridiales bacterium
TTTTTTCATAGGTTTCCTCCTTTTTTATAAGATGTTTAATTTATTTGCACATTTAATTTATCGAATTTTTATACATAGAATTTTATTATTAAAATAGAGGGAGAATAAGAATAGAATTCCATTTCGATTTTATTTGACAAAATGTGATAATGAATATATTATTATATTGTATTATTGTGATATGGGAGGTATAGTATGACAACTGCAGTAGATTTTCATAAACAAGGATATAATTGCGCTGAAGCAATAATAAAATCAGCTAACGAAAAGTTTGATTTAAATCTACCAGTAAACCTAGGAAGTGCATTTGGTTCTGGGATGGCAATTGGTAGCACTTGTGGAGCTATTACAGCTGCAGCAATTGTGTTAGGTCATCTTAAGGGAAGAAATGAAGCAACAGAAAGAAATTTAGCTAGAATGCCTATGAAGGAACTGATGAAGGTTATAAATGAAAAATATGGAACAGATAACTGTCTTGCACTTAAGAAAAATGGAGTTCCATGTGATGAAATTATTGAATTTGTAGATAAAAAGCTTAATGAGATAGTTGAATAAATAAAATTGGCTGCTTCGGCAGCCAATTTTATTTATTCAACTAATCAATGGTTTGCTTTTTTTGGTATGTCAGAATTATAATATATTTGTACCAATAATGTTAAAACACTTAGGAGTTGGTTATATGAAGAAAAATATAAGATTAGAGATAAAAACGAAAGATACAATAGGAATTACATTGAAAATACTAGAAAAAGTTTATGAGCTTAAGATAGATTTAAAGGCAGCAGAGGTGTTTTCTGAAAAAGTTTGTATAAAGATTGATGAGATATATGAAGATACAAAGCAAATGCTAATTGATAAATTATATGAAATAAGAGAAGTTATAGATGTAAGGGAAGTTGAGCTTTTATCCTATGAAAAAAATGAGAGAAAGTTGCTTGCAATAATAGACGCTGTTGATGAGGGAATACTGGCAGTAAATAAAGATTTTAGAGTAGAAATTTTTAATAGATATTTGGAAAGTCTCTTTAGATGCAAAAAGGAAGATGTAATAGGAACAGATGTAAGAAATCTTATTAATAAAGATGCACCAATGTTATCATTGTTTAAACACGGAATTGCCTATAACAACATTGAGCAAAGGGTAGATAGAGGAGAATTTGAAATTCATTATCTAACTTCAGGTCGTCCGGTTTTAGATGATTTGGGTAGAACTATTGGTGCTGTTGCTTCTATTAAGGATATAAACAAGGCAATAGAACTTGTTGAGGTTGTTAATAACATTAAAGATGGAGCATTTTCAGATATAATAGGAAAGAGTAAGCAAATTGAATATGTAAAAAAGCTTGCTTTATCAGTTGCTAAAACTTCTTCTACTGTTCTTTTAAGGGGAGAAAGTGGTACAGGTAAGGAGGTTTTTGCAAAAACAATTCATAGACTAAGCGATAGAGCTAATAATAAGTTTGTTGCTATAAACTGTGCTGCGTTACCTGAAAATTTGCTTGAAAGTGAACTGTTTGGATATGAAGGCGGAAGTTTTACAGGTGCATTAAAAGGTGGAAAGGATGGTATTTTTGTTGAGGCTGATGGTGGGACACTATTTTTAGATGAAATAGGTGAAATGCCACCTAAACTTCAGGCAAAGCTACTTAGAGTGCTTCAAGAGGGTGTAGTTAGAAGGATAGGTTCAAGTATAGAAAAAAGTGTTAATGTAAGAATTATTGCAGCTACAAATAGAGATATTGAATCTATGGTTAAAAATGGAGAGTTTAGAGAGGATTTATACTATCGCTTAAGTGTAATGCCTATTTATTTGCCACCACTTAGAGAAAGAATAGAAGATATTCCACTTTTAGTTAGATATTTTGTTGATAATCTGAATAAAAAGTTTGGAAATAAAATAAAAAATATAGATATAAGCTATATAGAGGAATTAATGAAGTATAATTGGCCAGGCAATATTAGAGAACTCCAAAATGTTGTTGAACGCTCAATTATTCTTTGCGAAGGAGATACCCTTACAAGCAGGAATGTGTACATAAATTTTGATTTAGTAGGACAAAATGAGTACATAATATCTAATTCAAAGGATGAAACGCTAGATGAGATAGTAGCAAAATGCGAGAAAGAAGCAATAAAAAGAGCGCTAGAAAAATATAAAAGCTATAGAGCTGCTGCAAAACAATTAGGGGTATCACATACAACTATAATGAACAAAATAAAAAAATATGATATAGAGTTATAAGTGTAAATATTTAATGCCAACTGTAAATTAAAATTTACATTAATTTAGCTTATGTGTAAAAATAACTTTACAACTCTTCTAAAAATGTTGAATAATTCACACATTTTATTTTGGCATGATGTTTGCTTAAATAAGTGTGAAGTTGTTCAAAGGAGGAAACTTTATGGATAAGGAATTTGCAAAGAATATGGGTTTTTCAACAAAAGCTATACATGCAGGTAATCATAAAAATGAATTTGGAACTTTAGCAACTCCAATTTATCAAACTGCAACATTTGTTTTTGACAGTGCAGAGCAAGGAGGAAATAGATTTGCAGGAAGAGAAGAAGGATATATATATACTAGATTAGGAAATCCAACAGTTACAGTTTTAGAAGAAAAAATAGCTATACTTGAAGGCGGAGAAGCATGTGTTGCAACATCATCAGGTATGGGAGCTATATCAGCTGCTCTTTGGACAGCATTAAAGGCAGGGGACCATATCGTTGCAGCAGATACTCTATATGGATGTACATTTGCTTATTTAAACCATGGTCTTACTAGATATGGAGTTGATGTTACATTTGTTGATGCATCAAATCCAGACAATATAAAAAATGCAATGAAGCCTAATACAAAGGTTATATATATTGAAACACCAGCAAATCCAAACTTAAAGTTAATAGATATTAAAAAAGTTGCAGAGATTGCACACAGCCAAGAAGACTGTATTTTAATGGTAGACAATACTTTCTGTACACCATATATTCAAAGACCAATTGAACTTGGTGCAGATGTTGTTGTTCATTCAGCAACAAAATTTTTAAATGGACATGGAGATGTTATAGCAGGTTTTGTTGTTGGAAGAAAAAGCTTCATTGATCAAGTTAGACTATTTGGTATTAAAGATATGACAGGAGCATGCTTGAGCCCATTTGATGCATATTTAATACTAAGAGGGCTAAAAACATTAGAAATTAGAATGGAAAGACATTGCAATAATGCAATGAAGGTGGCTAAGTTCTTAGCAGAACACAAGGCAGTTAATAAAGTGTATTATCCAGGACTTGAAAGCTTTGAGCAATATGAACTTGCAAAGGAACAAATGAGCCTCCCAGGTGCAATAATTGCATTTGAATTGAATGGAGGAGTAGAAGAAGGTATTAAGGTATTAAATTCATGTAAGGTTTGTACTTTAGCTGTAAGCTTAGGAGATGCAGAAACATTAATTCAGCATCCAGCTTCAATGACTCACTCACCATATACTAGGGAAGAGAGACTTAAGGCAGGTATTTCAGATGGACTAATTAGACTTGCTGTTGGTCTTGAAAATGCGGAGGATATTATAGCTGATCTAAAGCAGGCTTTAGATGCTATAATATGAAATAAATTTTCTATAGAGGGGTAACACTATAAAAGGAGCAAAAAATATTGCTCCTTTTTAATATTTTAACAATTTAATAAATTTGTAATGACTTTTTATACCCACTGATATATAATAATAATTGAGGTGGTAATATGTTGTATTTATGGATAATTGTATCGCTCGTTGCTATCTTAATTGATGCACTTACAAGTAGCTTTATATTTTTTAGCTTTGCAATAGGAGGAATTGGGGCATTAATATTACTAATGTTTAATACTTCAATTGCAGTACAAGTTATTATTTTTATGCTACTTAGTATAATTTCAATTTTGTGGGCAGCACCCTATGTAAGAAAAACCTTAAAGAAAACCCCTCCAGCTTTTAAACCTATGGAACAAAACTATGTTGGTAGGGTTTTAATTGCAGATGAGGATATAACAGAAAAAACACAGATAAAATATGAAGGAATTTATTGGTATGTTGTAAATCGCCATGAACCAATTAAAAGGGGGGATAAATTTAAAATTACTGGTATTGAGGGCAATAAACTTGTTGTTGAAAAAATAGAGGAGGTATTGTAATGGAAAAGATTTTATTAATAGTATTGTTGCTGTTTATACTTATTATTTTGTTTTCAACTATTAAAATTGTTAATACTGGATATTTATATGTGGTAGAAAGATTTGGTCAATTCCATAAAGTATTAGAGCCAGGTTGGCACATATTAATACCATTTGTAGACTTTGTAAGAGCAAAGGTTTCAACAAAGCAACAAATACTTGACATTGAGCCACAATCAGTTATTACAAAGGATAATGTTAAGATATCAATTGATAATGTAATTTTCTATAAGGTTATGAATGCAAAGGATGCGATATATAACATTGAAAACTATAAATCAGGTATTATTTATTCAACAATAACTAACATGAGAAACATAGTTGGTAATATGACTTTAGATGAAGTTTTATCAGGAAGAGATAAGATAAACTCAGAACTTTTAAGGGTTGTTGACGAAATAACAGATGCATATGGAATTAAGATACTATCAGTTGAAATTAAGAATATTATTCCACCAGCTGAAATTCAACAAGCAATGGAAAAACAAATGAAGGCTGAACGTGACAAGAGAGCTGCAATACTTCAAGCAGAAGGAGAAAAGCAAAGTGCAATTGCTAGAGCAGAAGGACAAAAGCAATCGATGATTCTTCAAGCAGAAGCAGAAAAGGAATCAAATATAAGAAGAGCAGAAGGTCTAAAGGAATCACAACTTCTTGAGGCACAAGGTAAGGCTATGGCTATGGAAAGAATAGCACAAGCACAAGCAGAAGCTATTATGAAGGTAAATAAGGCAATACATGAATCAGGAACTGATGAAGTTGTTATTGCCCTAAAACAAATTGAAGCACTTCAAGAAATGGCTAAAAATCCAGCAAATAAGCTTGTTCTTCCAAACGAAGTTATTTCAACATTAGGAAGTATAACAGCTGTGGCAGAAATGTTAAAAAAGGATAAGTAATAAGAAAATTATAAATAAAGGCAGGCAATATAGGTTGCCTGCCTTTAAAACAGTTAATTGGTTGAATAAAACAAGTATGTATAGTATAATTTCTCTGAAGTATTTTTACAGGAGTTGAAATAATAAATATGATAAAGTATTACAATAGAAAGCTAAGACAGTACGAAATTGAAAAAGTAGCTGGAGATAAATTTTTAAAATGGACATATTGCTCAAGAATAGGAATAGGAATGCTAAACTTTATTATAAAAAGAAAATTGGCATCAAAATTATATGGCATTTATTGTAGCTCAAGAGCAAGTAAAAAGGATATAAAAAAGTTTATTGAAAACTTTAATATAGATATGTCAAGGTTTGAAATACCAGAAGGTGGATATAAAAACTTTAATGAATTTTTCTATAGAAAGCTAAAAGAAGATAAAATTTCAATTGATAATAATAAGGATGTTCTTATTTCACCATGTGATGGAAAGGTATTAGCATTTGAAAATATTGATATAGATATGATAATACAAGTTAAGGATATAACTTATTCTTTAAGAGAACTTATTTCAGATGATGAAAAGGCAATAGAATATCAGAATGGAACATGTTTGGTATTTAGATTATGCCCTTGTGATTATCATAGATTTCATTTTATAGACGATGGTATTTGTGAAGAAACCAATAAAATTAAAGGGGCATATTACTCTGTAAATCCAATTGCTCTAGATAGAATAGAAAAACTTTTTTGTGAAAATAAAAGAGAGTGGAGCATTTTTCACTCAGAAAATTTTGGGGATGTTTTGTATATTGAGGTTGGAGCAACTTTTGTAGGTTCCATAGTACAAACTTACAAACCTAATAATAAAGTAAAAAGAGGAGATGAAAAGGGATATTTTAAATTTGGTGGTTCAACGGTTATATTATTCTTTAAAAAGAATGCAGTTAAAATAGATGAGGATATAGTTGAACAAACGAAAAATGGTTATGAAACAAGTGTTTCATTTGGAGAAAAAATTGGAGAAAAATAAAATCAAGAAAAGTCCAGTGGAAAAGTCCACTGGACTTTTTGTTTACAAAAATTTATATTTTATTTTTTGAAAGTATATGCTAATAAGAGATTTTAGAAGAAAATTAAGTTAATACTGTAATATTATCACTTAAAGTGAATGCTATCAGTTTGTATTATATTTTAAGAATAATTTTACAAGTTTATAAATTTGTAATCATGAGTCGATGGTATTAAAATTAATTTATGATTTTTAATAAATTTGATGGGGGTGGCAAAATGGATGAAAATATTGAAATGGTAATACAGAATATAATTCATATTGACAAAAATGCAGTTGAATTAAGAAAAAAAATAGATGAAGAGGTTGAGATTAAAAAGAAGGAATTAGAGAAAAAGATAGAAAATCTAAAGGTAAATATATTAGATAAGAAAGAGATTGAAATAAAAAAAATTCAAGATGAAGAATTAAAAAAAATAATAAAAGAGGAGAAAAGTATTTTAAAAGGCTATGAAGTAGAGGCGGAGAAAATGGAAAATAAGTATAAAATGATAAAAGAAAAATTCATAAAAGAAGTTTATAAAGATTTATTTATAGATGAAGATAGGTGATGTATATGCCATCTAGTGTAAATTATGAGGCAATAAATGCTAAATGTCATAGTATTTTAGGTCGAAGGCTTACAACGGAAGATTATAAAAAGCTATTAAATATGGGGAGTATAGTTGAGATTGCTCAATTTATAAAAGCAAACAGCATAGATTATAGAATATTTTTAAATGATGTTGATATAGGTATAGTTCATAGAGATGAATTAGAAAAAAAGCTTAAGATGGTTTTGATTTATTATATTGACAAAATAGATAACTACTTTAGTGGAGAATATAGGGATTTTTTCATGACCTTCTATCTTAAATATGAGATATATGATTTAAAGAGAGTTGCAAGATTAATTCATATAGAAGGTGATGTGGAATCATTAAGTGATAGTTTAATTTTTGTTGATTATTATAAAAATATCAATGCATCAAGTATAGTAAAATGTAGATCTATTGCGGAACTAATTGAAGATTTGAAGGATACAATTTATTATCAATATATAAAAAACTTAATTGATGGAAACACAAAAGAAAATCTTTTCAGGTTTGAAATGGCACTCGATAAAGCATATTTTGCAATACTTCTTAAAAAAATGACAAAGCTATCTAAAAATGATAGGAAGGCATTTCTAGATATTTTCGCACCATTAGTAGATATGATGAATATTCAGTGGATTTATAGAGGTAAGAAATTTTATAATCTTTATCCTGATGAGCTTTTTAACTATGCAATTGAAGGATATGGGAAATTAAACTATACAAAAATAAAAGAACTATGTTATAGCAAATCAATTGAAGAGCTAGCTAGCCTAGTTACAAAAACTGATTATGCATTTATGTTAAAGGGGGATGATAAACAGGATATATTTATGGAAAGACGAATGAATAGATATATGTACTATAGATTAAAGGGGATAAAAGGTAAAAACAAAAGGGATATATCATTGGTATTAGCATTAATTGAGCTTATTGAGTTTGAAATAAGAGATATTATTTCAATAACAGAGATGGTAAGATACAAAATTGAATATGAAGAATCAAAAGATTTTTTAATAAAGGCTGTCTAAATGCGGGGTGGTTGTATGGCAGTTGCTAAAATGGAGTTTATAAATATTATTGGCCATATGGACATTTTAGATGAAATTGCTAAGAGAATCGTGATGTCATCTTCAATTCACGTGGTTAATGCAATGTCAGAAATAAATGAGAATAATTTTCCTATTCTTCAAGCTAAGGATGATGTAGAAGCGCTAATTGATTATAACTATATAAGACCTTATCAATCTAAGGTAGATTTAAATGAAATAAACAAAATTTACAATAATTTGGTAGATGCTTTTGAAGTTAAAAAGAAATATAAGAAAAAGTATATAGAAGATGAATACACATTTAATTTAGATGTAGAAAAATTAAAGAAGATACATACAGAAGTTAATGAAGAAAATAGTCTCTTAATAAATCTTGAGAATGAATTTAAACAAATTTGTGAACTAGAAGGGTATATAAAAAACATTAAAAATGTTGATGTTGATTTAAATGAACTCTTTAACATGAAATATATAAAAGTTGCGTTTGGTAAGCTTTCTTCATATAACATGGATAAATTAAAGAAAAACTACGAAAATATATCAGCGATTGTTTTAAAGCTAAACCAAGATGCAGAGTATTCGACGATTATGGTATTTGTTCCAAAAGTTGTTGAGATTGAAGTAAAAAGAGTATTAGATTCATTAGAATTCGAGGAGTTTGATTTTAGTATAAAGTTTAGTGGTACACCAATTGAATGGATTGAAGGAATAGAATCTAGAAAAAATTATATAAGTAGAGAAATTAGCAAAATAAAAAATAAAATTAGAGAGGTTAAGGGAGAGTATCTGAACTTTATTGAAATGTTTTATTCAAAATTACTTATGCAGACAAAGATTGAAGAATTAAAATCTAATCTAGCTTGTACAAATGAGTTTTTCTATATGAGTGGATGGATACCAATATTTAAAAAACAATATTTTTTAAAGTGCCTTGGTGAGTTAGAAGAAAAATTGATAATTATTTATAAAGAAGATAAAAAGCTAAGAGAAGGTTTAGAGCCTCCTACATGTATTCATAATGGATTTTTATTAAGACCATTTGAGGCTGTGGTTAAATTATATGGGATTCCTTCCTACAAGGAATTAGATCCTACATCATTTGTAGGTCTAAGCTATATGTTCTTATTTGGCGCAATGTTTGGGGATGTAGGACAGGGGTTGGTGCTTTTAATACTTGGTTTAATATTAGAAAAGAAAAAAAGAAGGCCAAATTTAGGTGGGGTTTTAGCACGGCTTGGCATAAGTTCAACTATTTTTGGTTTCTTATATGGTAGTGTTTTTGGTTTTGAAGATATTTTACAGGCAATTTTAATAAGACCAATGGCGAGTATAGACAAAGTATTAATTTGGGCAGTTGTAATAGGTGTTTTAATGCTGTCAGTAGGGTTTATATACAATCTATTTAACTCATTTAAAAATAGGGATATTGAAAATGGGCTCTTTAGCAGAAATGGATTAGCAGGTTTAATTTTTTACTGGCTTTTGCTCTACTTAATTTATGTAAATGTAGAGGGACTTGATACACCAATTCCTAAGGGTGCTATAACACTAATTTTAGTAACTTTACTGCTAGTTATGTTATTTAAAGAACCACTTACCAATTTAATAAAAGGGGTTAGACCACTTTATAGTGAATCTAAAACTGATTATTATATTGAGGGTGGTTTTGGTGTACTTGAAACACTGCTTAGTATGCTAAGCAATACATTATCATTTATACGTGTTGGTGCCTTTGCAATAAACCATGTTGGTCTTTTTATAGCATTTGAGACATTGGCTGAAATGATGTCCAATAATATAGAGAGCTTACTAATGATACTTTTTGGTAACTTAGTGATAATTGGTCTAGAAGGTTTAATAGTCTTTATTCAGGGGCTAAGACTAGAGTATTATGAGTTATTTAGTAAATTTTTTAGTGGAACAGGATATGAATATAATCCAATAGAAATTAGATTTTAAGGGGAGGAGATTTATATGTATTTATTTTTAGCTTTATCAATAATAATTGTAATATCAACAGTATCAATTGGAGTAGTTAAATTATTTAAAGGGGAAATAACCGACTCATATGGAATAAAAAAGGCAATAAAAGTTAATATATCTTCATTTATTCCTGTTTTAGCAGGGTTAATTATTACTATGATTCCACAGGTAGCACATGCGGCAGGTACAGAATCAACATCAGGTCTTGGATTTATTGCAGCAGGATTAAGTACAGGACTTGCAGCCATAGGGGCAGGTTATGCAGTAGGCGCTGTTGGTTCATCTGCACTTGGGGCTGTTTCAGAGGATCCAAAGATTTTAGGTAAGACATTGATATTCGTTGGTCTAGCTGAAGGGATTGCAATATATGGTCTTATAATTTCAATAATGATTTTAGGAAGACTTTAGGAAGTGATTTTATGAGAATTTACTTAATAAGTGACAACAAAGATACATTGCATGGATTAAGACTTGCTGGAATAAAGGGTGAAATAGTACATGAAAGGGCAGAAGCTAAACAAACATTAAATAAACTAATTAAAGATAAGGAAATAGGAATTATTCTTGTAACAGAAAAGGCAGCGCTTTTAATAAAAGAAGAAATTAAAGATATAAAATTAAATAAACCATATCCATTGATTGTAGAAATTCCAGATAGGCATGGTTCAAATAAGGATAATGATTATATAATGAGCTATGTTAAAAATTCAATTGGCATTAAGGTTTGAGGTGATAAAATGATTACCATTGAAGAAAAGATTAATCTTTTTACAAAATTGGTTCATGAAAAGGTTGAAAAGGAAAATAGAGAGGTAATAGTTCGTTTTGAAAATGAATATGGAGAACTTTTAAATAACAAAAGAGTTGAATTTCAAAAAATTGCAGAGGATATGGAAAAAAGAGCAAACGAACAAATAGAAAAAGAAAAAAGACAAAGGCTATCTAAGGCACATATACAAGGTAGAAGGACTTTACTTGAAAGAAAAAATAAAATATATAAAAAAGCAATAGAAGATATTTTATCTTCTATTGAAGGATTTAGAAACAATAAAGCTTATAGACAGTTTATTATTAGAAGCATAGAAAAGGTAATAAAAAACAATAAAATTGAACTATTGACAATTATGCTAACTAAAAATGATTTTACTAGTTTAGAAACAGAAATTAAAAAAGCTTATAAGGATAATGTGGATATATTAATTGATGATACAATATTAGGTGGAGTAGTTATTTTTGACAAAAAAAATAATATTAAATACGATATGTCAATAAAAAACATAGTTGAAGAAAAGAGTGAAATGATTGGGGAAAAATTATTTGGCATGCTATAGGTGGTGTTTTTATGGGAGGTTCAATTGGAAAAATAATATATGTTAATGGTCCAGTTGTTAAGGCAAATAATATGAGAACATTTAAAATGCGTGAGATGGTTACAGTTGGTGATAAAAAACTAATAGGAGAAGTAATATCTATAGATGGTGATATAGGAACAATTCAAGTATATGAAGAAACAACAGGACTAAAAATTGATGATGATATAGTTTCAACTGGTAAACCATTGTCGGTTACATTAGGTCCAGGGATTGTAGGTAATATATTTGATGGAATTCAAAGACCACTTAATATTATTTTTGATAGTACAGGTAATTTTATTAAAGAAGGTATTGGTCTTGCAACCATAGATAAAAGTAAGAAATGGTTTGTTAAATTAACAAAAAAGAATGGTGACTATATACATGGTGGCGATATTTTTGGAGAGGTTGAAGAAACAAAACTGGTAAAACATTATTTAATGGTTCCACCAAATATTAAAGGCAAGATTGAATATATTGCAGATGATGGTGAGTATGATTTAAATACAACACTAATAAGGCTTGATAGTGGCGAAGAACTTAAAATGTATCAAGAATGGCCAGTTAGAATTCCAAGGCCTGTTAAAGAAAGAATGCCAATTCAAAAGCCATTAATAACAGGTCAAAGGGTAATTGATACATTCTTTCCCATAGCAAAGGGTGGTACTGCTGCAATACCGGGTGGTTTTGGGACAGGAAAAACAATGACGCAACATCAATTGGCAAAGTGGTCTGATGCTGACATAATTGTATATATTGGTTGTGGAGAAAGAGGAAATGAAATGACAGAGGTTTTGGAGGACTTTCCAAAATTGATTGACCCTTCTTCAAATCTTCCATTAATGAATAGAACAATACTTATTGCCAATACGTCTAATATGCCTGTTGCAGCAAGAGAAGCATCTATATATACAGGAATTACAATAGCAGAGTATTTTAGAGATATGGGATATAATGTTGCAGTTATGGCAGATTCAACTTCTCGTTGGGCTGAGGCACTTAGAGAAATATCAGGTAGACTTGAGGAGATGCCTGCAGAAGAAGGATATCCAGCATATCTTCCATCTAGATTGGCTGAGTTTTATGAAAGAGCAGGTTATGTAAAAACATTAAATGAAAAAGAAGCTTCTGTAACAATAATTGGAGCAGTATCTCCAGCAGGTGGAGATTTTTCTGAGCCTGTAACACAAAATACAAAACGTTTTGTAAGTGCCTTTTTAGGATTAGATAGAAAACTTGCTTACTCTAGACATTATCCAGCTATAAATTGGCTATCAAGTTATAGTGGATACATTTCTCACCTAGAGGATTGGTATAGTGAAAATGTTTCAAAAGACATGATGAATTTAAGAGGTGAGATGCTTAAAATATTACAAGAAGAAAATAAACTACAAGAAATAGTTAAGCTTGTTGGAGAGGACGTCTTACCTGATGAACAAAGACTTATTTTGGAAACTGCTAAATTATTAAAGGTTGGGTATTTGCAACAAAATGCATATCACAAGGATGATACCTATGTACCATTAGATAAACAATATTTAATGTTAAAGGTAATTGATAAGTTTTATAAAGAGGCACAACAGGTTATAAAAATAGGTGTTCCTATTTCAACAATAAAAACTAGTGATATGTTTTATAAAATAATTAAAATGAAATATGAAATTCCAAACGATTATGGTGATTTGTTTAATAAAATGTTAGAAGAAATAGATGAGTATTTCTTAAATCTAAAAAAGGCATATGAAGGTGATTAACATGAGCAGAGAGTATTTAAGCCTTAAAAAAATAGAGGGACCTTTGGTTGTTGTAGAAGGGGTAGAAGGGGTATCATATAACGAAATTGTAGAGATAAAATTAAAAGATGGATTAAAGCATGGTAAGGTTGTTCAAATACAGGATGATGTAGCGGTTGTTCAAGTTTTTGAAAATACATCTGGAATGACGGTGGATGATGTTTCTGTAAAATTTACAGGAAGACCACTTGAAATTAAATTATCTAGAGAAATACTAGGAAGAACATTTAATGGGATTGGTGAGGCTATAGATGGAGGAGGGCCAATATTTACAGGAATAAAGCTAGATGTAAATGGTAGCCCTATTAATCCTGTTGCAAGAAGATACCCAAGAAACTATATACAAACTGGAATTTCAGCCATTGATACATTGACAACGCTAATTAGAGGACAAAAACTTCCTATATTTTCTGGTAATGGTCTTCCTCATAATAAAATAGCTGCACAAATTGTAAAACAAGCTAAAATTGCAGAGGGAGAAGGTGAATTTGCAGTTGTTTTTGCTGCAATGGGAATAAAGCATGATGATGCCCATTATTTTATGAAAACATTTCAAGACTCAGGGGTACTAGATAGGGTTGTTATGTTTATGAATCTTGCTGATGACCCTGTTGTTGAAAGAATAGTCACACCAAGATGTGCTTTAACTGCTGCCGAATATCTTGCATTTTATGAAAACATGAATATATTAGTTATTATGACTGACATAACAAGTTATTGTGAGGCGCTTCGTGAGATTTCAGCAGCTAGAGAAGAAGTTCCAGGAAGAAAGGGATATCCAGGATATCTATATTCAGATCTTGCAAGTTTATATGAAAGAGCAGGAATGGTGGAGGGTTCTAAAGGTTCAATTACACAGATACCAATACTAACAATGCCAAATGATGACATAACTCACCCTATACCAGACTTAACAGGATATATAACAGAGGGGCAAATAGTATTAAGTAGAGAAATATTCCAAAAAAATATATATCCTCCAATAAATATACTTCCGTCTCTTTCAAGACTTATGAAGGATGGTATAGGTGAAGGATATACAAGGGATGATCACCCAGATGTTGCAAACCAAATTTTCTCCTCATATTCAAGGGTACAGGAGGTAATTGCCTTAGCACAGGTAATAGGAGAAGATGAGCTTTCGGATGTAGATAGAAAATATCTTGAATTTGGTAGGGCCTTTGAATATAAGTTTTTAACTCAAGGTTTTGAAGAAAATAGAGATATAATCAAAAGTTTAGAAATAGCTTGGGATATATTATCCATACTTCCTAAAAATGAGCTAGATAGAATTAATCCTAAATTTATTGATGAGTATTACAGAGGGTGATTAGATGATTAATATAGCACCAACTAAATCTAATTTAATGAGTGCAAAGGCAACACTTGAGTTTTCAAAAAAAGGGTATGAACTTTTAGACCAAAAAAGAAACGTACTTATTAGAGAAATGATGGGGTATATAGATAGAGCAAAGGATATACAGGAAAAGATAAATAGAACATTTGAAGAGGCCTATGAAGCACTTCGTATGGCTAACATAACTTTAGGAGTATCAACAGTTGAGGAAATATCACATACAGTGCCCGAAAATGGAAACTTTAATTTGCTTTTTAAAAGCGTTATGGGGGTTGAAGTTCCTATTATAAAATATGATAAAAAAAATAAGGAGCCTGTTTATAGTTTTTATCAAACTAACACAGCAATGGATGTTGCATTTATTAAGTTTTCAGAAATAAAATATTTAGTTATGGAATATGCTGAAGTTGAAAATGCTGTATTTAAACTTGCAATGGAAATTCGAAAAACACAAAAAAGAGCCAATGCCCTAGAAAATATTCAAATACCAAAGTATGAGGAAATAGTTAAGTTTATACAGGATGTACTAGATGAAAAGGATAGAGAGGACTTCTTTAGACTAAAAGTTTTAAAGAAAAAATTATAAAAGTGCCACCCAGGTGAAAAGAGAAACGTGGATAAAATTTCCATACTTCCAATTCACCTGGGTGGCACTTGTTCAAATTGTCAGAAAATACCTCTTAAGTTTTCTTAATAATTATACGATAAAAATAATAAATTAACATATTTGAAGGGGAGCGACAAAAGCTATGAAAAAGAAATTTAAGGCAAGTATGAAAAGAGACCTGATTTTAATCTATCTTTTGCTATTATTCCTTAGCATGTCCTGCCTAGGGCTAATAAGCTATTATGCATCTAAAAAATCTCTTACTAATCTTGGTGTTACAGCACTAAAAAACAGAGTTAATATGGGATTAGTATTTATGGAAGCATTAGAAAAACAAGTACAAGAGGGAAAATTAACAAGAGATGAGGCACAAGAGATTTTTAGAGTAAAGATGTTAAACACTAAAAAGGAAGATGGAAAAACAAGAGGGTTAAATGAAAAATTAGAGCTTAATATTTCTGCATATATGTATGCTATAAATAGCAAGGGTGTTGAAATGATGCATCCTTTTAAAGAAGGAGAGGATATTTCAACAGTTGTAGACCCAAAAGGTAATAATATTGTAAAGCTTATAATAGAAGAGGGTAAAAATCCAAAAGAAAAAGGTGTAATACATTTTTATTGGAAGAATCCTAATGAAACAAAGATTAGACCAAAAACTAATGCAGTTGGCTATTTTGAACCATGGGATTGGTATATAAATGTTGGGGCATATGATGAGGACTTTTATAAACCAGCAAAATCTGTATTAAATATAATTATTTTAATTACAGCTGTAAATATGATTTTAGCAGCTTTATTGGTAGCTTGGATTATTTCAAAGAAGCTATCACCACTTAATAAACTTTCTAAGCAAATGAAGGAAGTTGCTGTTGGTAATTTGGCAATTGAAACGCAAGTAAATTGTAGTGGTGAAATAGGTGAAATACAAGAAAGTTTTAAGAAAATGGTTGAGGCACAAAGAGAAATAGTAAATAAGATAAAGTTTAGTACATCCAATGTATTAACAGAATCAGATAGTCTTTCTGCTGTTTCTGAAGAGATGTCTAGTTCATCACAAGAAGTTGCAAGAACTATGCAACAGGTTGCAGAAGGAGCAACAAATCAAGCATCATCACTTCAAGATGTTGCTAATTTGATGGATGGATTAACTAAGAGTATTGAAAATGTTTATAATGAACTTCAAAATGTAAAAAATGAAACTGACATAACAGCAACTAAAGCCAATATAGGTAAAGATGAAATGGATAAGCTTATAAAATCAATAGAAGAAATAGGAAGTTCTTTTGAAAAGGTTGTTGCTAAGGTAAATAATTTATCAAACTCAGTAAATGAAATAAGTAACATAACGAATGTAATAAATGCAATATCTGAACAAACAAATCTGCTTGCATTGAATGCTGCTATAGAAGCAGCTAGAGCAGGAGAGGCAGGTCGTGGATTTGCTGTTGTTGCAGAAGAGGTTAGAAAACTAGCAGAGGAATCTAAGAAATCTACAAATGAAATTAATGAACTTGTAAATTCAATTAAACAAGATACTGATGAAGTTATAACAACTTCTCAAGAGGTTGATGGGTATATTAAAAACCAAACGCAATCAGTTGAAAATACAGTACAATCTTTTGCTGATATTTTAGAAACAGTAGAAAATATTGCACCACTTATGGAAAACACTTATAAAAAGATGGATGACATAGTAAAGGTTAAGGATGAAGTTTTACAGCAAGTTGAAAATGCAAGTGCAATAACTGAAGAGAATACAGCTTCAGCAGAGGAAGTAGCAGCATCATCTGAGGAACTTGCAGCTTCTTCACAGGAGGTTGCTGTTGCAGCAGATAATTTAAGTAGAATGGCAAATGAATTATCAGATGTTGTGAATAGGTTTAGATTATAAAGATAAACAAGGCTAGTTAATATAAACTAGTCTTGTTTTATTTGATTGATATTTTGTAAAATTTTTGTTTGTGATATAATTATATAATAATTTTTGTGTTGGTGGGTGGTTATAATGGCAATACCTAATTATAATTTAAAGTATACATATGAAGACTATATAAAATGGGATGATGACAATAAATATGAAATAATTGATGGTACACCATATTTACTTGCTTCACCTTCTCTAGAACACCAAAGGATATCCATAAGGTTAAGTGGAGAACTTTATAACTATTTTAAAAATAAAAAATGTGAAGTGATTACAGCACCATTTGATGTTGTTTTATTTAAAGAAGGAGAAGAACCATTTAAATCTAAAAATATCGTACAACCAGATATATCAATAATATGTGATGAAAATAAATTAAATGAAAGAGGTTGTTTTGGAAGTCCTAATTTAATAATAGAAATTTTATCACCTTCTACTACTTCTATAGATTATGTAAAAAAACTTAATTTATATCAAGAATATAAAGTTAAAGAGTATTGGATTGTTAATCCAAAAAGTAAAACAGTACAGATATTTAAATTAGTTGAAGATAGATATGATATAACCGAAATTTATTTGTATAATGATATAATAAAAGTGGATATGTTTGAAGGATTAGAAATTAAACTTGAAGATATATTTAAGGGCTGATTAACAGCCCTTATTATACAAGAGATATGAAGTAATTGATATCTTTTGTTATCACTTCAAGTGAACTTTTCCAAAAATCTACTGAATGCAAATCAAATCCCATAATTTTTCCAAGTGTATATAAATCGTTTTTACCTGTAAGAGAAAGAAGTTTCTTATAATCATTTGCAAATTCATTACCACGCTTTTTATATTCTGCAATTAATCCCTTTACAAAAAGTTCTCCAAATGCATAAGGGAAGTTATAATAGTTTGCGTCTGAATAGTAGTAATGAGGTTTATTAACCCACATATATGGATGCATATAGTTTTCATCGAGGGCATCACCATATGCTTTCTTCTGTGCATCAAGCATTATTGATTTAAACTCATCTACTGATAAAGAATGGTCTTCACGTCTTTTGAAAACTTCATCTTCAAATAAAAATCTTGAATAAATATCAACGATTGTTTGCGTTGAGCTTTGAAGTGAGTTTTCAAGTATAGCTAGTCTTTCTTCTTTTTTTGCTATTTCAAGTGCAGCATCTATTATAAGTGTTTCACAGAATATAGATGCTGTTTCGGCAATTGGCATAGGATAGTTTGAGTTTAAGAAGGTTTCATCCATTAAGCAGTTTCCATGATAAGCATGACCAAGCTCGTGTGCTAGGGTTGTTACATTTGAAAAACTGCCATCAAAATTTGCTAAAACTCTACTTTCTTTGATTGGATGCAGGTTATAGCAAAATGCTCCACCACGTTTACCTTCTCTTTGTTCAGCATCAATCCAATTTTCCTTAAATGCTCTATCTGCAAAATCAGCAAGTTCTTGACTAAAGGTTTTAAAGTTATCTACTATAAACTTTCTAGCTTCATCATATGTAAATTTCATTTCTACTTTTCCAATAGGTGCAAATAGGTCATAGAATGGCAGTTTATTAGATTTATGACCAAGAAGTTCCGCCTTTTTCTTTAGATAATTTCTAAAGTGAGGAAGGTATTCTGTTATTGCCTCAAGCATTGCACTTAAAGTTTCTCTATCCATTCTGCTGTTTTCAAGTGTCATATCAAGTGGAGATGAATAGCCCCTTAATTTAGATAGAGTAATTACTTCACCTTTAATTCCATTTAAAGCAGCAGCAGAGGAATTTTCAATTTTTGAATATGATTTTAATTCAGCAAAATAAGCTGTTTTTCTTGTGTATAAATCATCTGAGTAGGCCATATTTCTAACAACAGGTAATGGAAGCTTTTTATCTTCTCCATTTATGCTTATCTCAACAACATGTGTTGAGGTAAGAAATTCTTGAAGTTTTGACCAAGAACCTGAGCCTGTAGTTCTCATTTTAGATATTACAATTTCTTGTTCATCAGATAGCATATGTTTTGCACTTTTTATTGCTTCTTTTAAAATAAATTCGTGTGTTTTAATATAATCAGATGAATTAATAATTTCATCTAAGTTATCTAATTTAGAGAGCCATTTTTTAAATGCCACATCAAATTCAGTTGTTTCTGTAATTGTTTTTTCTATTTTCTCAAGAGATTGTAGCGCCTTATCATTTTTAGCATCAACACTAAGTGATAACTCTGAATATGCTGCTATTTTGTATATTAAGCTAGACAACTCAGTTGTTTTATTTAGATAGTGTTCAATTTTTATATTAGCATTTTCTTTAGAATTTAAATTTTCTTTACTCCAATTTTTAAGTTCAGTAATTAAAGATAATACTCTATTGTTGTCTTCGATAAATTGATTGCTGTCAAAAGACGTATAAAGACTTTCAAGAGACCAACGGATAAAATCACCTCTATTTCAAAATATTAACATATTAATTGTATAACAATTCAGACTAATGGTCAAATATTTAGTTATGTTATCATATATATTTTGTTGAACTAGTTTATTTATTCATTAAGCAATTTGGCAAAGTAGTTAAATTTAAAATCAAGACAAATTTAATATAAGGTAAAATTGAGGAATATATAAATACTTAGTAAAAATAAAAGATGCTAAAAATAAGTTTAATTTAGCATCTTATTTAAAACATAATTATGATTTTGCTATTGAAAATTAAGTAGTAGTAGTAGTTTTCTTAATTGCTCGTTTATATGTAGGGTAATAATCTGTCCATTCGTCAGTACCTGTATCCCTTTCGATTGCAAGGTGAAATGCATTAATTTCAGCACTTGCCTTATCTGCATTGTGAACTGCAATTGCTTCAATTGTCATAGGCACCACAGGTGAACCCATTTCAAGAGTTCCATGATGTGCAAGTATGCAGTGTTCAAGTTCATATTTTATTTGACTTGGGAAGTTCTCCATTTTTGAAATAAAATTATTTAATATTTCAACACCAATACTAATATGTCCAATAAGTTTACCACGAGTTGTGTATTTGTTTTCAGGAAAATCAGAAAGCTCAACTATTTTACCAATATCATGTAAAAGGGCTGCTGCCACTGCAATATCATAGTTGACATATGGAAAAATTTGAGTAAAATTTATTACAATCTTAGTTACTTCAAGTGTGTGTTGGGCAAGGCCACATAAATAAGCATGGTGTATTTCAGCACCTGCTGATTTTTTAAAGAACATATTTTTAATAGTATCGTTGTTAAAAATATTTGATAAAAGTTGTTTTATATCTTTATTTTTAATAGTAGATATTATATTAAATACTTCTGTTTTTAAGGCTTCTTGATTTAATGATGCAGAAGGAATAACTTTATTTATAAGCTCTTGGCTTGGATTATCTATTTTATCTATTTTATTTATATGTATCTGTAGTGTCCCCTTAAAATCTTTAACAACTCCAGTTATATAGGCAAGGCTACCTGCTGGTATTTTTTCAGCAATTTCAGGGCTATCATTCCATATTTTTGCATCATAGTTTTTTATTCCATAGCTTATTTGAAGATGATAGTAACCTTTATCATTTTGACCTATTTTTTTATCTATTTTTCTTACAATAACAGGCTGATTTTCAATTTTAGCATTTGGCAATAAATTCAACATAACATCACCTCGTTAATATTATACATTAATTTTATAAATTTAACACAGTAATATTTAAAATGGAGGGATAATAATGGAAAAAACTTTAGTTTTAGTTAAACCTGACGGAGTAAAAAGAGGGTTGGTGGGAGAAATAATAAAAAGATATGAGATGAAGGGACTTAAAATATCACAAATAAAATCAGTAGTTCCAACAAAAGAATTGGCAGAAAAACACTATGAAGAGCATAAGGGAAAGGATTTTTTTGATAAACTTGTAGATTATCTAACATCTGGTATGGTTATTGCTATGGTTTTAGAAGGAGAGAATGCAATAAAATGCGTAAGAATAATAAATGGTGCTACCAAATATCAAGATGCTGTACCAGGTACAATAAGAGGGGATTTTGCATATATGGAAACATATAATTTAGTTCATGCCTCTGATTGTGAAGTTTCGGCAGAGAGGGAAATAAAGCTTTGGTTTGAATGATTTTTATGTAAAAAGCCTTGGCTCTTGCCAAGGCTTTTATGGTCTGGGTGACTGGACTTGAACCAGCGGCCTCAAGAACCCCATTCTTGCGCGCTACCATCTGCGCCACACCCAGATATATTTGAAAAAATTTAACTTAATGCTACTGAAGACATTTTATCTTAATAATATTTATATGTCAAGTAAGGCTAAATAATTTATAAATTCAATAAAATATAATGTAACTATGATAAGTTAACTATGGTAGAGTGTAATTATTATATATTACATATGCTTGAGAAATAGTTTATTATTTTCTAGCCAGTTACGGTTAAATTGATATTAAATTAATTTTATATTGCCAATTGTATGGAAAATATGGTATATTTTAAATATGATAGTTTTGAGGGGGGAGTATTTTGGGGTTAATAATTTTGGCGGTTTTAGCTGCTGTATCAATAGCTTTTTTTATCAATTTTGTTGGTATAATAGAGTGTATTATAAAAAATAAAAGCTATTTAGATAAACTAATAGTAGGGTCTATTTATATCATAATAGGTTTATTTGCTTTAATTAATATTATTTCTATGTAGAAAATTTAGTTGTATTTATAATTTCTAAATAGTATAATAATAAAGAAAATAAAATAAACAGACGCTAGGGGAGCCATTGGCTGAGAGGAAGGTAATGCCTTCGACCCTCTGAACCTGAACTGGGTAATGCCAGCGAAGGGAAGCGAAAGAACGATTACTCCTTTTTGCGTCTGTATATAAAAAGGAGGTTTTTTTATGCAAATTTTTTCAGGACTTTTAAAAATTAAACCATTGGTATGGGCAATTTTAGGTGCTCTAGTTTTACTATCAGTTTATTTAACTAAATCCCCAAAGGAAAAGAAGTTTGATACAAGAAAGCTTACTATGGCAAGCTTATGTATTGCATTATCTTTTGTTTTATCCTATATTAAAATTTTTAAACTTCCGCAAGGAGGTTCAATTACATTAGGAAGCTTAGTACCATTATTTATATTTGCATATATATATGGTGCAAGGGATGGAATACTAGTTGGAGCTGTTTATGGAATACTTCAATTTATACAAGAACCATATATTGTTCATTGGGCACAAGTTCTAATAGATTATCCACTAGCTTTCGGAGCATTAGGACTTGCAGGGCTTTCAAGAAAAAATATGCCACTTGGAATGATTATAGGAGGGACAGGAAGGTTATTTTTCCATGTTGTTTCAGGGGTAATATTTTTTGGTTCCTATGCACCAGAGGGACAAAATGTACTTGTTTATTCACTGGTATATAACTTAACATATTTACTACCAGATTTAATTGTATGTATTATAATTGCATTTATTCCACAATTTAAAAATGCAATAAATAAAATAATAGCACAGAATGCCTAAGCATTCTGTGCTACTGTTGTGCGCCCGGCATGGGCGTAATCTTGTCGGTGAAAGTCCGATACGGGGGTTGATAGTGCCAACCGTTAGCTTAAGACAAGGGTGTCCACCGTGAGGTGGAATCTGAAGGAAGTCGGCGGCAAAGCTCTGGTCTGACGAACAGAAACTACATATAAGGCATATGCTTGTGGGTGAGTTTGCAGCACAAAACAAAGCCCAAATACTATCCGAAACAAGCGATGTAAATGTAGCAGATATATGGAGTGAAAGATTACGTTCTTACCCGGGGAGGTCTGATAGATAAGTTATGGATATGAATTTAGAAATAACAACCCATGCAGTGATGTGTGGCTGAGCTATCAGAAGTCAGCAGAGGTCATAGTACCACGTAATACGCGTTAGCGTGGGAAGGACTGAACAATAGGAGGTTTTGGAATTTTGAAAGACACGAAGAAATATGATGAAAGCAGACAACTTCATAAAGAAGGCTATCTACATAAAAATAGAGTGGAACTCAAAGA